>NZ_JBSVRG010000005.1:0-217346 GCF_054052045.1 Luteimonas sp. A277 | reverse complement strand
GTTGCCAACCAGGTCGTAGTTGCCTTCTTCGGTATAGAACTTGAGCGAGAACCCGCGCACGTCCCGCCAGGTGTCGGGGCTGCCCATCTCGCCGGCGACGGTGGAGAAGCGGGCGAGCATCTCGGTCTTTGCGCCCGGCTGGAACAGTGCCGCCTTGGTGTACCTCGAGACGTCTTCCGTGGTCTCGAAGACGCCGAAAGCCCCGCCGCCCTTGGCGTGCGGCTGGCGCTCGGGCACCTTCTCGCGGTTGAAGTGCGCCATCTGCTCGAGGAAGTGCACGTCGTGCAGCACGACCGGGCCGTCGGGCCCGATGGTGAGCGAATTGCGGTCGCTGGGCGCGGGCGCGCCGGTGCTCATGGTCGAACCGGTCACGTGCTTGTCGTCTTGTTTTGCCATGGGAAGCCTCCTTCTCGGCAGTAGCCAGGGAGATGATGCTCCCCGGCACGTTGCAGGGACGTTATAAACAAAAAGGCCCGGGATGCCCGGGCCTTGGTGGATGGATCAACCAGCGGTGTCGACGAGTACGATTTCGGCGTCCTCGACCGCGGTCACGCGGATCGTTTCCTGCCCGCTGATGGCTGCGCCGTCGCGGGCGTTGAGCGCGACGCCGTCGACCTCGACCTTGCCCTTCGCCGGGACCAGGTAGCCGAACCGGCCGGGTCCTGCGAACCGGTACTCGGTGCTCTCGCCCGCCTTCAGCGTGGCGCCAAGCACCCGTGCGTCGGTGCGGATCGGCAGTGCGTCGTCGTCGCCTTCGATGCCGCTGGCCAGGGTGATGAAGCGTCCCGAGCGCGCGCCCTTGGGAAAGGGCTTTGCGCCCCAGGAGGGAGGGCGCCCCTGCTGGTTCGGGATGATCCAGATCTGGAAGATCCGTGTGGTACCCGGTTCGTGGTTGTACTCGGAGTGGCGGACACCGCTGCCCGCGCTCATGACCTGGACGTCACCGGCTTCGGTGCGTCCCTTGTTGCCCAGGTTGTCCTCGTGGGTGATGGCGCCTTCGCGGACGTAGGTGATGATTTCCATGTCGGCGTGTGCGTGCGGCGGGAAGCCGGTTCCCGCCTGGATGGTGTCGTCGTTCCAGACCCGCAGGGCACCCCAGTGGACGCGAGCGGGGTCGTGGTATCCGGCGAAAGAGAAGTGGTGCTTGGCATCGAGCCAGCCATGGTTGGCTCCGCCGAGGCTTTCAAAAGGGCGACGTTCGATCATGTTGTTTCTCCTGGGAGTGAATTCGTTGAACCCAGTCTAGGGGCAGGGAAACGGGACAAATACGGGGTAATCGTCACTTCATTGTTTCCAAATACAGGTCAATTGCTTTGGGATCCGTAGCAGCACCTGTCACCCGCGCCGGATCTCCCGGCTTATCTACAAGTCCCCCGCGGCAGCGGCATCCCACGTTTTCATGGCGAGGCCGATCATGTTGTCGAGTTCGGGCAACGTAGCACCGTCACGGGCCTGGATCGAGATTCCATTGAGAATGGTGACGATGAACAGCGTTAGCGCTTCGGCGTCGATGTCACGTGACAACTCTCTAAGTTCGACCGCCCTGAGTACGCAGCTGCGGACCAACCTTTCTGTGTCCGCTCGCTCTTCCGCCAGGAGCTGACGAACGTGCGCATTGGCTGGTGAGCAGTTCAGTGCTGAAAGCACCACCATGCAACCCTGCGGATGCTCTTCGGTGCCCTGGATCCTGGCCGCACCGCGGAGCGAACGTGCAATAGCCTCGCGTGACGATATCGAAGCATCCGTCAGGTGGGTGCGAACAGCGCTGCCGTCGGTCAGCAGATACAGCTCGATCGCTTCCCGATAAAGGGCTTCCTTTGATCCGAATGCAGCATAGAAACTGGCTGCCGACAGACCGCCCATGGCTGAGCGCAGCTGCGCCAGCGAGGTTGACTCGTATCCATGGCGCCAGAACGCGTGCATGGCCTTCTCCAGCGCTTGCTGACGGTCAAAGGTGCGGGGTCGGCCGAGCGTGGCCATGTTGATTCTCCGTAGTGGAACGAATTCGGTACTGATCGTTCCATAATTCTACACCCGAGGTAACCCGGCACTCTGTACTGTTGTGGAACAGTCGATCCACAATTGCCGAGGCAGCATCCATGACCACTCTTTTTGACCCTTTCAACCTGTCGGGCCTTGAACTGCGCAATCGCGTCGTCATGGCGCCGATGACCCGCTCCCGCGCCGCCGACACCGTGCCCGACGCGGCGACGGCGACCTACTACCAACAACGCGCCACGGCCGGGCTGATCATCACCGAGGGCTCGCAAATCTCCGACGAAGGGCGCGGCTACCTGTTCACGCCCGGCATGCACACCCCGGCGCAGGGCGAGGGCTGGAAGGCCGTGACCGACGCGGTCCATGCCCGGGACGGCGTGATTTTCACCCAGATCTGGCACGTGGGGCGGGTTTCGCACGTGTCGGTGCAGACCGGAGGCCGCGCGCCGGTCAGTTCCGTTGCCAAGGTCGCAGAAGGCACCACGGCCTTTGCCTATGACGAGCAAGGCCAACCTGGACCGGTGCAGGCGAGCATGCCACGCGCGCTCGAGACCGCGGAGATCCCACGGATTACCCAGGACTTCGTTGCCGCCGCCCACAACGCCGTGGCGGCCGGCTTCGACGGCGTCGAAGTGCATGGCGCCAATGGCTACCTGTTGGAGCAGTTCATCAACGCAGGGCTTAACACGCGTGACGATCATTATGGCGGCGCGACCATCGAGGATCGCCTTCGCTTCACCCTGGAGACCGTGGACGCCGTCACGGCGGCGATCGGCCCGGGTCGCGTCGGCATCCGTCTGTCCCCGTTCAACCGCATCTTCGACATGCCCGCATTCGACGGCGAGGCCGATACGTGGCTGGAACTGGCGCGGCAGCTCGCATCGCGGAAGTTAGCTTACGTGCATGTCAGCAATCGCGATGTGCTGGTTGCGACCGATGAGGGGAGGCGTTTCCTGGAAGCGTTCCGCCAAGCCTATGACGGCACCCTGATTATTGCAGGCGGCTACACTCGTGAAACCGCCGAGGCCGATGTCTCAGCAGGGCTGACGGATCTGGCGGCCTTCGGACGACCGTTCATCTCCAATCCGGACCTGGTGGCACGCCTGCAGAACGGGTGGCGCCTGGCGGAGCCCGATCGCAACACCTTCTATGGCGGAACCACGGCTGGATACACGGACTACCCGGAGTTCGTTGGGGAAGAAGTGTTGCCGGCTTCCTGAGCAAGCCGCCGGACGTCGACTCCGTTTCCGGCATTTCCTGTGTCTGATGCGCCATTGCACTGCCGCCGTTTGAACACGCGGTGGGCAGTGTCCAGCGTTCGATGCGACGCCCTCTGGCGTCATTCCAAACCGCTAGCCCCTGATCCGAGGACGCTTTTCGCGACCTCTGGACGGTTGGGGGACGACTTCCTGTATCGAGGGACCATCACAATGCAGCGCAACCCGGACGGCGTGGCCGCAGCTACTGCGACTTCTCCGGACCTTGGTGGGGGAGGCTCCCCCATTGCCCGAACAGAAGAATGGCGTTTGGTGAAGCAGCCCACATGGGTGCTGATTCTGCTGTTCGCCATCACGTTCAACTTCATCACCGCAGAACTGCTGCCCATGGGCGTGCTCCAGGTGATGGCCAGTGATCTTGGGCAAACCGAAGCACGCATTGGCTTCCTGGTGTCGATCTTCGCGTTCGCAGTCGTTGTGACCTCTGCACCGCTGGCCGGCATCATGGCAAGACTGCCGCGGCGACCGCTGCTGGTTTCGATCCTGACGGTTCTGTCATTGGGCAACATCGCTGTTTCGCTCAGCGACAGCTACGCGCTGGATATTGTCATCCGCTTCGTCACGGGCATCATGCACGGCATTTTCTGGGGCATGATCGGCTCACTGGCCACCCGAATGGTTCCAGTGATGCAGCGCGGACGCGCGCTGTCGGCGATCTTCGCCGGAAACGTCGCTGCCATGAGCCTCGGTATCCCGTTGAGCGCAGCGGCTGGGCTGCTGATCGGCTGGCGACCGTCATTCGCCTTGGTCGGCGCGGTGGGCTTGATCCTGGCGCTGCTGGCCTGGAGGACTTTGCCGCCTTTGCCAGGTGCCGCCACATCGCCCCACCTGTCCTTGCGCAAGGTGCTTCGCACGCCTGGCGTCATCGCCATTTCCCTGGCGACACTGTTGATCTTCACTGCCCACTTCGCGTTGTACACCTACGTCACGTCTTCGTTACGCCAGGCTGGCGTCCCAGTCGGCGCCATTGCCCCCGTCCTGTTTTCCTTCGGAATCGTTGGGATTGCCGGCGTCTGGGTGATGAGCAGGCTTGTTGACAGTCGTCCTCGCCTGGCTGCCCTGATCACGCTCTGGTTGTTCTTGTCCACCATGGTCGTGCTGGTCTTCACAGCGCGCCATGAGATACCGCTGCTGGCTATCGCCGCCACGGTGCTGTGGGGGTTGGCATGGTCGGCAGTTCCGATGCTGTTCCAGGCCGCCATGCTGCGCGCCGCTCCCAACGCACCGGACATCGCTTCCACGGTCCTGTTCACTGCCGTCAACCTGGCGATCGCCTCCGGGTCTTTCATCGGCGGCAAGACGCTGGACTGGCTGGACGTGAGTTGGCTTCCGGCGCTGGCTTTGCTGCTGGTGACGGGTGCGCTGCTGGTCGTACTTGCTTCACGCAGCGGCTTCCCTTCGACATCGCAGGCGCCGCAAGCGGCAACCTCCGCTTCCCATTGAATAGGAAATCATCATGTCCAAGCCGTTGAGAATAGATTTCGTTTCCGACATTTCCTGCACCTGGTGCGCCATTGCACTGCCGACGCTTGAACGTGCAGTCGAGAATGTCGTGATTGATGCCGCAGCCGACTTCAACTTCCAACCCTTCGAGTTGAACCCGCAGATGCCACAGGGCGGCCAGAACCTGATCGAGCATATGGAGCAGAAGTACGGCCTGGGCATCGGGCAAGTTCACCAGCACTTCGACATGACACGCCGACGTGGCGAAGAGGTCGGATTCGTCTTCGATCTCGATGATGACAGTCGCATCTACAACACCTTCGACGCCCATCGCCTGCTGCACTGGGCCAAGCTGCAAGGCCGCCAGCGCGAGCTCAAGCATGAGCTGTTCGACTCCCACTTCACCGATCGCCAGGCCCCAGATGACCGTGACGTACTGATACGACTGGCAGAATCCGCCGGGCTTGATCCCGCCGAAGCGCGGACGGTGCTGGGAAGCGACGCCTACTCGAGCGAAGTCCGCGATGCGGAGCGTGAATGGCTCAATCGAGGTGTCCAGGGTGTGCCGGCAGTGATTTTCAATGGGCGGGTCGCCGTTTCCGGGGCCCAGTCGCAGGACGTCTTCGAGAACGCCATCCGCAGTGCGCTGGCTGACGCGCCTGTCGATGGAGCCCCGACCATCTAATACGGCAGGGAAACACATGGAAACCACTGACAATTCCTTCGCCGGTTGGATCTCGATGGGCGACGATGCTGCAGGAAGCTGCGCCAATGGGGTTTGCACGCTACCGGACAACGCTCCAGAGCATCCGCTATTCCGGCCACTCGTGCTTGGTTCGCTGACTTTGGCCAACCGCTTCGTCATGGCGCCGATGGGGCAAGAGCGGTCGCCGGGTGGTGTTCCAGGTCATGAGATGACAGAGCACTACCGCCAGCGCGTGGCCAATGGCGGCGTCGCTCTGGTCATCACCGAAGCCACCTACATCGACCATCCTTCGGCAGGAGAGAAGCCAAGTCTTCCGCGCCTTGCGCCCGGTTCTGAGGCCGGGTTCACGGCCATGACCGAAGCGGTCCATGCCGCCGGAGGCAAGATCTTCGTGCAGCTGTTCCACCAGGGCGCGAACGACGAGGGGCGCGTCGATCCCGAGCTTGCTTACAGCCCTTCAGGGATAGCCGCGGTTCGCGGCAGCTACGGCAAGGCTATGACGCTGGACGACATCGACAACGTTGCCGCCTCTTATGCGCGGGCGGCGGTGTATGCGCAGTCGGTCGGCTTTGATGGTGTTGAAGTCCACGGCGCGCACGGCTATTTGATCGATCAGTTCCTGTGGGCACATACCAACCGGCGCAACGATGCCTATGGCGGCGGGGTGCGAAGCCGCGCACGCTTCGCGGCGAAGGTTGTCTCCGCGATACGCCGGGCGACCGGACCATCGTTCCCGATTTCGTTCCGGCTCTCGCAATGGAAGGTCGGCGTTCGCAATGCAGCCATCGTGACCAACCCCCACGACCTGGAAGCGTTGCTTGGCCCGATCGTTCAGGCGGGTGCCACCCTGCTGCACGCATCGGATGGACATTTCGATCGCCCGGCCTTTGCAGGATCGGATCGCAGCCTGGCCGTATGGGTCAAGGAGCTGACGGAGCTTCCGACCATCGCCGTTGGCTCGGTTGGGCTTGAGCCAACTGGACTGCCGAGCAGCGAGCCGGACTTGAGGCGCCTGAGCGAGCGGATCGAGCAAGAGGAATTCGACCTGATCGCGGTTGGCCGTCGGCTGTTGGCTGATGCTGGCTGGGTATCACGCCTGGTCCGGAATCCTGCTCGATGACATTGGCCAACGTGTAAGGATCATCGTGTCTGGAATCGTTGGTGTGGTTGGCCGTGGCCCGGTCAATCAAGTGATCTACGACAGCCTGATTTTGTTGCAGCATCGAGGGCAGGATGCTGCTGGAATCGTCACAACGCAGGAGGCCTGGCTCAACGTGCAGAAGGGCCGTGGCCTGGTGCGTGACGTATTTCAAACCCGGAACATGTGCTTGTTGCCCGGCAACGCGGGCATAGGCCACACGACCTATCAGACAGCAACGTCGGACACCCGCATCGAAGCGCTTCAGCCATCACGCGTTGATGCACCGTTCGTGATTGCTCTTGGTTATAACGGAAACGTGAACAACTGGAGAGAGCTGCGCCAGTCACTGTTCCGTGAGCCCGGTAGCTACAGCGAGAGCGACTCCGAATCCGGCATCTTGCTGGATGTGCTGGCAGACGAGCTTCAGACTGAAATTTCCGGAACCGCGATAAGCGAGAACTCCGTATTCTCGGCAGTGCATGCCTTGCACGCACGGACCACCGGCAGTTATGCCGCCGTGGCAATGATTGCCGGATACGGCTTGCTGGCCTTCCGGGATCCCCATGGCATACGTCCGCTTTGTCTGGGTCGTCGTGACGAGGGGTTTGGCGAAGAGTGGATGGTCGCCTCGGAGTCCGTGGCCTTGGCCAGCAACGGTTTCACGTTTGTGCGCGACCTGCTTCCGGGTGAGGCCGTGCTTGTCAATCTTGATGGGGGCATGAGCTCTTGTGCCTATGGAGGCACGAGAGCCCGTACGCCATGCGCGTTCGAGTATGTCTATTTGGCTCGACCGGATTCATTCATGGATGGAGTTTCCATCTACGGTGCCCGATTGCGTATGGGTGAGCACCTTGCCACCAAGGTGGCCAGGCAGTTGCACCCGGGTGACATCGACGTGGTCATGCCGGTTCCGGATTCCGCACGTCCTGCGGCCATGCAGTTGGCAAACCAGTTGAACCTTGACTACCGGGAAGGTCTGAACAAGAGCCAATACGTCGGGCGGACATTCATCATGCCGGACCAGGAAGCACGTCGGAGATCCGTGCGGCAAAAGCTCACGACCATCAATATGGAGTTCAAGGGGAAAAGCGTGCTGTTGGTGGACGATTCCATCGTGCGCGGCACGACCAGCCGCGAAATTGTTGCGATGGCTCGTGCCGCCGGTGCTCGCAGGATATACATGGCATCCGCAGCACCACCTGTGCGCTATCAGAATGTCTACGGCATCGACATGCCTGCGCAGGTCGAATTGATCGCATACGACAGAAGCGAAGACGAGGTTGCTCGATGCATTGGCGTGGACGCTTTGATCTATCAAGACCTCGAAGCATTACGTGCGTCGGTTGCTTCCATCAACCCGGCGATCACTGAGCTTGAGGACTCCTGCTTCAGTGGTCGTTACGTCACCGGTGATGGATGAAAGCCCGGCTGCCTGTGTATCCAGGCAGCCGGGCCCGTCGGACCCATCGTCAGCGGTATCCTAAGCGGACGTTACGGACTCTTGTTCTGGTATCCGCCGAAATGCGCCACGGGCGACCAGGCGGGGCTGACTGAAGGAAGTTCCGGCATCGCGAAGGCATCAAACGGCGCCGCCGCATAGACCACGTTTCCGCCCACCACGGTCAGCAGCGATTGCAGGTTCTTGATGCGCTCTTCGGGGACGGTCAGGTAGTCCTCGGTCAGGATGGCGAAGTCGGCGTACTGGCCGGGGGCGATCCGGCCTTTGACGTCCTCTTCCTGGCTGAACCACGCTGCGTTGGCGGTGAACAGCCGCAGGGCTTCTTCGCGCGACAGCCGGTTTTCGTCTGCGAACAGCTGCGTGCCGCCCATCGTCCTGCCGGTCACCAGCCAGTAGATGGCCGGCCACGGGTTGTAGCTGCTCACGCGTGTGCCGTCGGTTCCTCCGCCGACCGGAATTCCCAGTTCGAGCATCTTGCGGACCGGCGGGGCATTGGCTGCCACCTCCTCTCCATAGCGTTCGGCGAAGTATTCGCCCGCAAAGCCCATGCGGTTCTGAATGGCGATGCCGCCGCCCATGTCCTTGATCCTCTGCAGGTCCTCGTCGGTCACGGTTTCCGCGTGGTCGATCGCCCAGCGCGGCACGAAGCGGCCCTGTTCTTCGGCAACCCGCTCGAATACATCAAGGATCCGGGTCACGCTCTCACCGTAGGTGGCGTGCTGCCGCAGCGGCCACTGGTTTTCGACAAGGATGGAGGTGACCTCATGGAGATCCGCCTCCCAGTCGATGCCCCGCGCCTTCCGCTCGTCGAGGTCTGGCTGGGGCGCCAGGAAGTTTTCCCAGTCACCAACGCTGTGCGCCAGGAACTCGCCCGCGCCCTCAAGCTCGTAGCCATGTTCAAGATGCTGGTGCTGGTTGTTGTCGAGCTCGTATCCGCTGGCCCAGCGGCGGAAGTCGGCCGCCTCCTCGCCTGCGGTCTGCGCAAAGAGGTAGTAGCTGACGCGCAAGGGCATCTGGCCGTTGGTCGCAACCTCCAGGCTGGTGGCGTAATCGTCCGGGAACAGCTGGCCGCCCCCGCCTGCGTCAACGGCGCTGGTCATTCCCAGGCGGTTGAGCTCGCGATAGAAGTGCAGGGTGGAGTTCACCTGGTCGCTGGCCGAGAGTGGCGGCGGCTGGGCGATCATTGCATAGAGGATCGAGGGATCCGGCTCGGCGTGGAGGATGGCGCCGCCGTCGACGAATTCGTACCGTCCACCGTCCGGTGCTTCGGTCTCTTCCGTCAGGCCCAGGGCCTCCACGGCAGCACGATTGATCATGCCCTGGCTGTACAGGTAGATGACGACGGTTGGCGTGTCGGGCGCTGCTTGGTTGAGTTCGGCAACGGTCGGCATCCGGTTCTCCTGGAACTGGTACGGCGACCAGCCGCCGATGACCCGGACCCACTGTCCTTCAGGTGTCCGTCCGGCCTGCTCGCGAACCATCCCCAGGGCGCGATCCAGCGAGTCAACGCCGTCCCAGCGAAGCTCCAGGTTGTAGAAACGCCCGCCCCGGACCACGTGCGTGTGCGAGTCGTTCAGGCCGGGAATGACGGTCCGGCCGCCCGCGTCGATCACACGCGTGTTTTCGCCGCGTCGGACTGCGATATCCGCGTCATCGCCGACGGCCACGATCTGGCCGTCCACCACGGCAAACGCGCTGGCGCCGGGGCGTTGCGAATCCATGGTGATGACGTTTGCATTGGTCACGATAAGGTCGGCCGACTCCGGGTGTTGCCCGGTATCGGATCGCTGCTCTGCGTCGGGCTGCTGTGCCGGATTGCTGCACGCTGCCGCAATGAGCGCTGCGCCGGCCAAGGTCAAGTACCGCATTGGTTAGCTCCTTTTCGGCGCGAATGCCGCCGAACATCGGTGTCGATGGATGGAATCCGGAAACGCAGGGGGGGCCTGGATCAACCCGCAGGCCCCGCAACGACGGGGCCGGGCTGTTATTGCCCGGCCCCTGCTTGCGAACCTCCCGTTGGGAAGCCGGACTTCCGGTCGTTACTTCGCGGCCTCCTGGGCACGCTGGTAGCTCTCGGAAACCGCGCGGTAGTGCGGCACCAGTTCGGAGTACAGGGCGCCCCACGAAGCGGCGTCCTTGCGGTTCCAGGTCCGATGGGTTTCGCTGAGGATGGTGTTGGTCGTGACCGGAGCAATCCCTGCATTCGCCATGCGCAGCATGGCGGCGTCAGACGCCAGCTTGCTGACATCGCCCGAGGCGTCCATCACCGCGAGTACCTCGTAGCCATCGGCCTGCGACTGGAGCGCCGGGAAGGCGACGCAGACGCTGGTCCAGACGCCCGCCATGATGAGAGTCTTGCGACCGGTGGCCTCGACGGCCGCCACGAAGTCCGCGTTGTCCCAGGCGCTGACTTCGCCCTGGCGGGCGATGTAGATCGCGTTCGGCGCGGCTTCGAGAAGCTCTTCCATGATGGGACCGTTCGGACCGTCGGGTTCCGATGCGGTGTAGATGATCGGAATACCCGCCTGCACGGCGATCTTCGCCAGTGCCACCGTATTGGCGCGCAGCTCGGCGAGCGGAATATCCTTGACGGTCTGGAAAAGCCCTGTCTGGTGATCAAGCAGCAGCAGGACGGCGTCGTCGGGGTTATACAGCGCGGCGTGGGCTGCTGCGGTTGGCTGGCGTGAGAGCCCCTCGATCGGAGCCTGGGACCGGGCTTGAGCGTGCGCCACAGGCGTGGATACAAACTGGGCGGACACCAGCGCGATTGCCGCCACCGTGTGGAGGACAGCGCTGAAGAACTTTGACTGTTTCATGGAGTTTCCCTCTCGTGCGAAGTGAATGACGATGACCGAGGCAAGCTCATCGGCTGGTTGCCCGTGCATCTACGCCCGAGATTCGATTCGGGCGCTGCACGTGGTTCGACAGCTGCAGTCTATGTATCGGAAACAGAACCAGTAACCCGGAAAGAATCACTTCATTGTTTCCGGATTTGATACGACTCGACGCCCGTGAGCGGCGCGTTCATTGGTCCGGGTGCGCCGCTACCGCGTCCATCACCCGCGCCGAATACACCAGCGCCGCGCCGGCATTCAGCGCGACCGCGACCCCCAGTGCTTCAGCAATCTCTTCCCGGCTCGCGCCGTGTCTGAGGGCTGCATCGACGTGAACCGTGATGCAGCCATCACAGCGCGTGGTCACGGCCACCGCCAAGCTGATCAGTTCACGGGTCTTGGCATCCAGGTGCCCGGTCTTGGCGCCGGCGCCGCTCAGCGCCGCGTAACCGCGCACGGTATCGGGTGAAAGCTTTCCGATTTCACCGATCCGGCCCTTGAGTTCATTGCGATAGGCATTCCAGTCAAGCATGGTGGTTCCTCCGTAAGCGTCCTCTGACGCGGGTCTGGGACTGGTATTGGATGTGGTCACCTCGAGATCCCGCAGGGCTTCGCGCGGGCCGGTCCACCGGTTCGCCGGACTCCCCCGCAGGTGGTGGATTACTCGCGCGCTTCCCTTTCGTCGCCAAGTTCATCGACTAGAAAATCCAAGAAGCGCCGCAAGCGCAGTGGCATGTTGCGCGACTGCGGGAACAGGGCGTGGACCGCGATCGGGGGTGCCTTCCACTCTTCGAGCACGGGAACCAGCCGTCCCGCGGCGACTGCGTCCTGGCTGATGAAGTCCGGCACCAGGACGATGCCCTGGCCGGCCTCGGCCATGATCGCGAGGAAATCGCCGTTGTCGGCCATGACCGGGCCGCGGGTGCGGACGCGCTTTATTTCCTTGCCGCGCGTGAGCTGGATGGTGATGCCGCCCTGCAGGCAGCCGTAGTTGAGGAAGGAGCGGGTTGCCAGCTCATCCGGCGTCTCCGGTACGCCATGCCGGGCCAGATAGTCGGGCGAGGCAAGCAGGCTGCGTGCGGCCGGCATGATCCTGCGTGCGGCAAACGAGGAGTCGGGGAGATCCGCAATGCGGATGGTTACGTCGAAACCACCGCGGACGGGGTCAATCAGGTGATCGGTAAGTGATACCTGCAGTTCAACGTCCGGATATTGGGCAAGAAAGCGCGGGACGAGGTTCGCCAGCACGCGCATTCCGAACGATACAGGTACGTTGCACCTGACAATGCCACGGATGCCGGTGGTGCCGCGGGCCCGTTCGTCCGCCTCGTCCAGGGCGGCAAGCACTTCCTGTGCATCATCGTAATAGGTGGCGCCCGCTTCGGTCAGGTGCAGGCTGCGGGTTGTCCGCATCAGCAATTGCACGCCGAGCTTCGCTTCCAGCGCCTGGACCTGTTTGCTTACCTTCGAGCGCGGCACATCCAGCGTGCGGGCGGCGGCCGCGAACCCGTTGGCGCGCACGGCCTCCACGAATGCGCGCATGGACTCGATCTGATCCATTTTGACTCCTGAGTCGGACTGCCGACTTTCATTGTTCCCACAATCGGGACGATACGGCAAGGACGTAAATCATTGTCCCCATATTTGAATCAGTCAGATTCTAGAAGCGCTACTAGTGCGCTCGTTCCGACCGCGACTACGGTAGGAGCTGATCCCCTAGGAGGACAACTGATGAGCAAGGTGCTGGTTCTGTACTACTCGGCTTACGGACATATCGAACAAATGGCGGAAGCGGTCGCAGAAGGCGCACGCAGTGCCGGTGCGACTGTGGACATTCGGCGTGTTCCCGAGCTGGTTCCCGAGGATGTCGCGCGCGCATCGCATTACAAGCTCGACCAGCAGGCGCCGCTGGCCAAGGTCGAGGAGCTGCCCGATTACGACGCGATCATCATCGGCACCGGCACGCGCTATGGCCGCATGACCTCGCAGATGGCGAACTTCCTCGACCAGACCGGCGGTCTGTGGGCGCGCGGCGCGCTGCACGGAAAGGTCGGCTCGGCGTTCACCTCCACCGCCACCCAGCACGGCGGACAGGAGACCACGTTGATGGCCATCCACACCAACCTGATGCATTTCGGCATGGTGTGCGTCGGCCTTCCGTACAGCTTCCAGGGCCAGATGCGGCTCGACGAAGTCACCGGCGGTGCGCCCTATGGCGCGTCCACCATCGCTGGCGGTGACGGCTCCCGCCAGCCCAGCGAAAACGAACTCGAAGGCGCGCGCTTCCAGGGCCGACTGGTGGCTGAAGTGGCGACCAAGCTCGCCGCTGGCTGATCCGCCTGGCCCGCTGCACAATGCGGGATCCGACAAGGGTCCCGCAATTGGCCACGGGCATGACACGTTCAGGGTGCAGAAATAAGCCAGCTCTGGATGGCTGGCGGTGCACGATCATCATTGCCGCGTTGCTGCTGGCCAGCGCCTGTTCGACCCTCGGCGTGCGCGACAACGCCAGCCTGGGCTCCCGCATCAATCTGGACGGCCTGGAGCTGGCTGACCGCCTGGCCGACACCACGCTCGAAGTGGTGTCGATGCTTGATCTTCGCGAACAGTGCGCCCCCGCGAGCGAGGAGTGTGCCTCCAGGATCCTGGAAGTTCCGGGCACCGTGCGTGAAGCCACGCGGCTGATTGCCGCGTCCGACATCCTTTACCACGCGGCCAAGAGTGGCCCCGTAACGGGGAGGGGCGACCATTGGCGTGACTGTGCCAGACACACGCACCGGTACTTGCACGCGGCGGACCTGCCGGGCAGGCAGGGCCCGATCACCGCGCGCACCCAGCTCGCGATGAGGTTGCACAACGCATGTACGGCCGGATTGGTCATGGCAGCTGTCGAGACCGATGGGCCCGGTGCGCTGCACTGGGAAGTCGATGAGACACACTTCCCTCGGGTAGCCGTGTCCTCGATAGAACTGGCCAGACAGGTCAGCATGCGGGGCCTTCGCACCCGCCAGGTCCAGGACGGCATCGGCGTTGCGGCGATCGCCAGGGGCAGGACCAGGGAAACGATCGGCTCGTTCCCGCCGCAGCCGTTCGCGCTGGCGGTCAATATCCTCTATGAGCCGCAGGCGGACGACAGCGAGCTATTGGTTGTTCGTGACGCGTCGCGCCACGCATCGGTGGCAAGCGCGTTTGGCCCGGTCGCGCTTGCACGCGACACCAGCGCGGCCTACGCGACGGCGGCCGTCGAGTTCGAGCGCGAGATCGGCTTCATCCGCAGCCTGCTTGGCGCCAGACCGGGGCGGGAAGGCTCGCGGATCCGGCTCCTTGCGCCGGTAGACCCGGACAAGACGCCGGTGATCCTGGTCCACGGCTTCGCAAGCAGCCCCATGACGTGGGCGAACATGGTGAACGAGTTGCTTGGCGATCCCGATATTTCCGAACACTACCAATTCTGGATGGCGCGCTATCCGACCGGACTGCCGGTGCTGGTCAACCGCCAGCGGCTGGCGGCGACGCTGGAAGACTTCCGCAGCAGGGCGTCGGAGCTGGCAGGCCAGCGCAACCCCGCGGTGCTGGTCGGCCACTCGATGGGAGGGGTGATATCGCGCCTGCTGGTGACGCGCTCGGGTGACACGTTGTGGGATGCGGCATTTACGGTGGGCCCGGACGAGTTCGACCCGGGCCCGCCGGTGGAGCGCGCGCGCGGGTTGTTTGTTTTTGAGCCGATCCCGGCCGTGGACGAGTTGGTGATGATCGCCGCGCCCCACGGCGGCAGCGCGATGGCGCATGGCTTCATCGCGTGGATCGTGCAGCACCTGATCCGCCTTCCCGGCGAAACCATGGACTACCTGGTCGAGCTTGCGGTTGAGCAGCCGGACAAGGTACGGCCGGAAGTGCTGGCGAGTTACCGGCAAGGCGGCCCGACAAGCCTGGTCACCCTGTCGCCGGACCAGCCTGTGATCCGCGCGGCGCGCCGCCTGCCGATTGCAAGCGGCGTGACAATCCACTCCATCGTGGGCATACAGGATCCCGCCAAGCCCGAGACTGGCGACGGCGTGGTCTCGCTGGAAAGCGCAAGCTGGCCGACGGGAAGCGTGGACCAGGTAGCCGCCGGGCACGACCTGCAGACGGCGCCGGCGACGATTTCGATCCTCAAGCGGATCCTGCTGGAGCGGATCGGAAGGAGCGGGCAGTAACGGTTAGAACGCCCGGCTGATGGTCATGCTTCCGTACTTCGGGCGCTCACGCTGGCCGCTGAACTCGCGGGTGCGGAAGTAGCGGGCGAACGCGAGCTTCCAGTGCCCCCTGGTGATGCTGATGCCCACTGCGGCCTCCGCCACGAGCGGGTCCTTGTCGACGCTGTGGCTGCTGCGGAACAGGTTGCCGTCCAGCGACGGGTCATGGATGGACCAGTAGCCATCTACCGCGAGGAAGGCGTGCCAGGCCCAGCCCGGGCCGGAGCCGCCGTTGTCGAGCGGCGCGGTGTTATCACCGGACGGCCGCACCGGGCTTGAGCCGAAGTCGTCGGGTAGATCATGGCCCAGGCGCAGCTCGAACCCGCCGTTGAGCCTGGTCATCGGGTTGCCGATGGCGCCGCCCCAGTGCGTGATCACGTCGTGCTGCAGCCTTCCGCTGCCCAGGTCCCAGGTACCGAGCCGATAGGCGCGCTCGTGGCGCAAGCCCAGCATCAGCTCGTTGCCGAGTTGATGCTCCCAGCCCTGGAACTTGTCGGAGCCGATCAGGTCGTGGATGAACTGCTGCGACTGCCTGGCCCCCGAGGCCGGCCCGAGCATGCCTACGCCAAGCAGGGTGGTGTGCATGCTGTCGCCGCTGCGGACGTTGTAGCCAAGCGTCGCCATGAGCGTGCCGGCGTACGGACGGTCGTCTTTGATCGGGTCGGTTCGGGTGGGATCTTCCGGCGTGTAGATGCGCTGTTCGATGCGCAGCACCAGATTGCGTTGCTCCGCGTCCTCGTTCCTGCCGTGGAGAAACGCGAGCTTGTTGTCGAGCCAGCCCGGCAGCCGCGGCAGGTTGTCGCCGCTCGCCGGCCCTGAAAGGTTGGGCGAGACCACGGTGAACTGCACGCCGCTCGTATAGCCCTGGTCGTCGCCGGCGAACATGTCGTTGTCGATGCGCAGGTTGACGATCGGGCCGGAGGCGCCCGCTCCGGTAGTGTCCGCCGCGAATGCAACGGGAGGGGCAAGGGCGGAAGCGAGAAGCAGTAGCGCACTGGTGAGGATCGGTCGATATGCCATGGGATCAGTCCAGGTCGGGAACAAGGGTCAGCAGATCGTCCGGCGTCCTGATTTCGGCATAAGGCGCGGTTTTTTTAATGAGGAGCGCGCGGACTGCGGAACAGTGTTGGGGCTTGGCGCTGCTTTATTAGGCCCAAAAATGGAAACAATCAGTTCTTTGTATTCCATTTAACTTCATTTTCAAAACGATTAACCTCTTCTGCAACTCGCAGTGGCAGCCCAGCCGCATCCCGCAGCTGGCCCATCGCAGCGGGCCCACGGAGCCCGACCCCTTTCAGGAGAGAGTGTCATGCGTACCAAGCTTTTGACCACCACCATCGGAGCCCTGCTGCTGGGCATGGCCGCATTTTCCGCCCAGGCACAGGACACCGGTTTCTACGCCGGTGCCGGCGTTGGCGCGGGCCTGGTTGACGAGGGTCGCTATGACGACGAGGACACCGCGTTCTCGGTCTTTGGCGGCTATCAGTTCCACCGGAATTTTGCGTTGGAGGCGGGCTATACCGACTTCGGCAAGCTCAAGCCGGACGGAGGCGGCATCGCACTCGAGCCCAGCTCCGTGTACCTGAGCGCGGTGGGCATCCTGCCCTTCACTGACAAGTTCTCGGGTTATGCAAAGGCAGGCCTGCAGCGCTGGGACCTGGACACCGCCATCCCCGGCCTGACCGGCACCGTGAAGGATGACGGTACCGATCCCCTGTACGGCGTGGGCCTGCAGTACCGGTTCAACGACCGCGTGGCACTGCGCGGCGAGTACACGCGGTTCGAGATGGACCGGATCGACGTGGACTCCGCCCAGATCCAAGTGCGCTTCGACTTCTGAGCGAGGCAGGGACGCCGGCCGCGGTGGCCGGCACCGGGCCGCGGCAGGAAGAGTCTCCGCCTCCTGCCGCGGCCCAATTTTTTCCATCGGAGGGGTAGATGAGCGATTTCACGGTATTTCTGCTGCGGTTGATGGCTGCCACGGTGCTGCTGGTGGCGTCCCCGATAGGCCCTGAGCCTCTGGCCTGGGCAGGGGCACTGTTGCTCCTGGCCGGCTTCAAGGCCCGCTACGTAGCGGGGGTGCTTGGCGTCGCAGGGGTGATGGCGCTGCTGGCAATGCCCTGGAGCTTCGCTACACAGGCGGCCTGGCTGCATTTTTCCGCGACCGCGGTGTTCACCCTGGGACTGTTTGGCATCCTCGCGTTCGGCCCGGGCGGCATCAGCGCGGATGAGTGGATACATGCGCGGACGATCAAGCGGGCTGAAGCACATTGTCGGACAAGTGCCCGTGCACCTCGATCGCAGCGTGAGAGGCTGGAGGCAGTCATGCGCTGCGTGAACGCGAGCCTGATGCCGCGGTCGCGGCTGCTGGCGTGGCTTGCGTCTCCGTCCAATCCGGACGTGCGAGCCCGTTGAGCGACGCTTCAGTGACGAACAAGGATCAGAAAAAGGACGTGATCAAGTGACGAGCAGATCGGTCGTATCGGATACCGGAAACAACAGGCAGCAGGGGGCCGGATGGGGCGCCGTGCTGCTGATTGCAGGAGCGGGCGTGGTTTCCGCATTCCAAGTTGGCAAGGCACCCATGGCCTTGAGCGCTGTGCAACTGGATCTGGGCCTGAGCCTCGCGGTCGCCTCCTGGCTGATTTCCGCATTCGCCATCGTTGGAGCTGTCTTCGGAGCGCCGCTTGGTTTGGCCGCAAGCAGGCTCGGCATCAAGCGGATGATCATCGGGGGTCTGATCATCCAGGCGATCGGCTCAACGCTGGGAGGCTATTCGCACGGAATCCAGCTGCTGATGCTCTCCCGCGTCATCGAGGGGCTGGGCTTCATGGCTGTACAGGTGGCTGCACCCACCTTGATCTTCATGATCGTTGCCGCTGATATCCGGAAGCGAGCCATCGCCGTCTGGTCCACCTTCATGCCGGTTGGGATGACCGTTGTGATGCTGTCCTCCCCGCTGCTTGGGGTTCTGCAGTGGCGCGGCTTCTGGCTGCTCAATGCGGCCATCCTCGCGGCGTACGCAGTCATTTTCGCGTTGACCATCTCGTGTCCGCAGACGGATTCAAGCCCCCAACAATCAATCACGCAGCAGCTGAAACAGACGCTCTCCGCCAGGGGGCCCTGGGTACTGGCCATCCTGTTCGGTGCCTTCGGCATGTTTTTCTTTATCGTCTTTGGCTTCCTGCCCTCGCTCCTGATGGAGCGCTATGGGCTGAGCCATAACGTGGCCGGCGTGATTTCCGGCATAGCCGTTGCGGCAAGCGCGGCGGGAAATATTCTTGCCGGCTTTCTTCTCGCAGCAGGGCGCCGCCCATCACGGATCCTTGGTGTGGCCTTCATCAGCCTGGCCCTGCTTGGCTTCGGAGTGCTGGCTGCAAACCTGCCGTGGCTGGTCATGGCAGGCCTGGCCATTGTCTTTGCGTTGCTGTCCGGCCTGATTCCCGTAGTCATCACCGATAGTGCTCCGGACTTCGCGCCCACGCCGGCGCTGGTAGGCGCAACTCTGGGACTGGCGATGCAGGGGCACAATGTCGGCATGTTGGCAGGCCCGCCCATCGCCGGCCTGCTGGCTACGGGTGCCGGCTGGGCCACGGTGGCAGTGGGCATGGCCGTGGTTGCTGGCGTCATGGTGGTGTTGGCCCGCCAGTCTTTTCGGGAGCAGGGGCACGCTTGATTTTCATTTTTAAAAACTTTGCTGCAGCCTGCGAGGTAGTTTTTCCCGGCAGGTTGGGAACCCGTCAAAACAAAATTGGATCGTACGCTTTCGGTCAAACCGAAGTCGAACGAGCGCTTCAAGGTTGAAGCCCGGCACCAGAGCGCTTTGACCGGGACTCCACCAAAGGTGACAATTATCAGGTTTTCTTTCAGGATATAAGAATGGATGTTGGACAGCTTGAGGCGATGCTTGCCAAGGGCCGTGATTCGGCGCTACTGAGGTTCAGTCTGGGGAAGCATCATCTTGACGCCAAAGACTACGCACAGGCGGTTGCTCATCTGGACGAATGTGTAAGCCAAGACCCAGGTTACTCGGCTGGATGGAACCTTCTTGGAAAGGCACAGCTGGGAATGGATAATCTCACCGCAGCGCGCCAGGCTTGGGAAAAGGGTCTGGCAGCTGCAGAAAGGAAAGGAGATGTCCAGGCAGCCAAGGTCATGACGGTATTTTTGAAAAGGCTGGATAAGCCAAAACGCCTGCAGCCCTGATTATGGTGCCCAGCGCCGCCACGAAGTCGGCAAAATGTAATCGCCAACGAACTGGGCTCGCAGCTGCTGTCCCACGCATATCCATAACAATGGCTGATGGGGCACAGAGCGCCGATACCAAAGTATCGGCGCCCGCGCAGTCAGGCGCCTCTCGGAAGAACAGTCAGGACCCGAGCAGTAAATTCGTGGAACTCTTTGAGGTAGTTACGAAGGAATTCCGCAGTCGAATCGTCCGCAATCTCACCTGAGTCGTTGATCATCCCGTCTTTGAACTGGATGTAAGCCTCCGGGGCGTTCATCTGCGGCGAGTTCAGGAAACCCAGAATGCTGCGCAGGTGCTGCTGGCCCACGGCGGTGCCGATTGAGCCCGGTGAGGTGCCGATCACGCCTGAAGGGATGTTGGCGAACGAGTTCGTGCCCCAGGGCCGGCTGGCCCAATCGATGGCGTTCTTGAGTGCGCCCGGCACCGACCGGTTGTATTCCGGGGTGATGATGAGGATCGCGTCCGAGTCCTCGATCGCCTTCTTGAACTTGCGGCCGACCTCGGGGTAGTCGTCATCGTAGTCATAGCTGTACAGCGGCAGATCCTTGAACGGGATCTCCTGGAACTGCAGTTGTTCCGGGGCCAGCTTGAACAGCGCGTTGGCGAGCTTGCGATTGATCGATCCGGACGCAAGGCTACCGACCAGGTAGCCCACTTTGTAGGTCTTCATTGTCATCTCCAAGGTTGTGAGTTGGCTCGCAGCGGGTGGGAAACCGATGCCTCAGAGAACCTATCGCATTTCTTGTTCAAAAAGCGCTTAGCTTCTTTCGAGGCTAGCGATACCGATCCTGGCAAGCTCAAGCCCGAAGGTGATGGCACTTACCTTGAGCGTGGCACGGTTTACCCAACGCCCGTGGCCATCGTGATCACGTTGCGATGACGCCGCCTTTCAGAGGATCGGGGTTGCCGTGCCTGCTCGAGTCGGGATCGATCGGCCTCCCCGGCGGAAATCGCGCACCAAGTCGGCGCCCCCACTCCGAGGAGAACACGAATGAACGCTTCCAACCCGCCGCGACTGGCCCATTTCGCGTCCCTGCCGCTGGTCGTCCTGATCCTGGCGGCATGCGCACATGGCGGCGATGTGCGCAACACCGCTGGAACTGACGCACGCAGCGACTCCGGCGCGGCGGCGGTACTCAGCGATTGGTCAGATGACGCGCCCGGTGCGATCCGGCATATCCGCGCGGCGGACATCCCGGCCCCTGCGACGGGCATGGACCCGGAGGGTTCGGTCGCCGGCAACGTGGAGGTGGTCCCGGCGCCATCAGGGGCAGTGCCCGAGGTGCCGGCCGGCTTTACTGCCGAGGTGTTTGCCACCGGTTTCAAACAGCCGCGCACGCTCCGTGTGGCGCCCAACGGCGACATCTTCCTTGCCGAGAGCGGCGCGGGGCGCGTGCTCGTGTTCCGAAAGGGGCAGGGCGGTACGCCGACGCCGGAAGCCTTTGCCACGGACCTGGACCGGCCTTACGGCATCGCCTTCGTGCCGGCATCCAACCCCACCCACGTCTACGTGGCGGCGGCCAACCAGGTCGTTCGCTACCCATACCGCAGCGGTGAGGCCAGGGCCGCGGGCCCGGCGGAAGTGATCATCGATGGCATCCCGACCAAGCGGCACTGGACCCGTGACCTCGCGGTCTCCGCTGATGGCGAGCGCCTGTTCCTCTCCGTGGGTTCTGCATCGAATCTCGGCGTCGGCGGCATGCCCGAAATGACGCCGACACAGATTCGCGCGCATGAAGCGACCGATGGCCTCGGTGCGGCCTGGGGCGAGGAAAAGGACCGCGGCGTGGTCCGTGTCTTCGACCTTGATGGCAAGCTCGCGCGCAACTACGCCACCGGCCTGCGCAACTGTTCCGGCATGACGGTGCAGCCGGCCACCGGACATCTCTGGTGCGTTGTGAACGAACGTGACCACCTGGGTCCGAATGTCACGCCGGACTTCATGGTGCGCATCGATGAGGGCTCCTTCCACGGCTGGCCCTGGTTCTATCTCGACGGCCGGGAAGATCCGGCACGGGCTGGGCAACGACCCGACCTGGAAGGCAAGGTGACCGCGCCCGACGTGTTGTTCCAGGCCCATTCCTCAGCGCTGAGCGTGGCCTTTCACGATGGCGAGGGATTCCCGGCCGATTATCGCGGCGATGCCTTCGTAGCGCTGCACGGCTCACACAGCCGCCCCGACATCACCGGTTACAAGGTCGTACGCGTGCGCATGTCCGGCGGGCGACCGACAGGTGCCTACGAAGATTTCATGACCGGGTTCGTGCTGGACAACGACCGGGTCTGGGGCCGCCCTGCAGGGGTCGCGGTCGACTCGGAAGGCGCGCTCCTGGTGAGCGACGACGCCAACGGCACTATCTTCCGCGTGACGTACGACAACAACAAAACACCATGAAGTACAGCGTCTCGACGCCGCCCCCTCTTTTTGGCGGGGCGGCGTTAACGAAGTGGGGTAGAAAGCAAGGGCTGTCCCGACCTCTCGCGCCGCGCTCAGCTGCGCGGCGACCCCAGACACTTTCCGCCGTCTGGGCCAGTCCCATCCCGGCACAGCCGCACCGGCGGAAGCGCGACCGGTGCATCGATCAATCGATTCGAGCCGTCTTCCAGACGCTGCAGGTCAAAGGCATCGTAGAGCTCTCCCGTCGCCGTGTAGGCGCGGAACGTGAGCTGGTCGCGGTCCACGTCGATCACCTGGTACAGCTGGGTGTCGGCGGCAACGCGATCAGGCTGGTGGCCGGCGCGGTCGTTGAGGCCATACATCTTCGAACCGGCAACCGACACCAGGTACACCGGGCCCTGCGGCTGGCCGGCCTCACGCTGTTGCTGCGAGACGGCTGCGCCTTCCGCGTCGGTGACGCGGCTGTAGCAATGGTCGTGCCCCTGCAGGACCAGGTCCACGTCATGGGCGCGATAGATCGGCTCCCAGGCAGCCTTGAGCACTTCGGTGTCGCGCACGCGGGCACACGTATAGATGGGCTGGTGCTGGACCACGACGTTCCAGTGCGCCTGGCTGGAAGCCAGGGTGCTCTCAAGCCACGTGGTCTGCTCGTCCAGCGCGTCCAGTCCCAGCGCTGCGGTGCCGTCCAGGACGATGAAGCGCACGCCCTGGTAGTCGGTGTAGTAGCTGGTGGGCTGGGCCGCGCCTGACTGCACGCCGTTGCCGGGCAGGGTGAACTGGACGGACCAGAGCGGGCCGAGCACCCGCTTGTCGTCGTCGCCGGAACTGTATTCATGGTTACCGGCTGCCGGGATCTGCGGAACCATGGCGTAGGCAAAGCCGCCCGCCGCAGTCCACTCGCCCCACTCCCAGTCGTGCGAACGCCCGGTCAGGTCGCCGGCGTGCACCATCACGTCCGGCGCGCTGCGCAGCAGGCCCTGGCGCAGGGTGCGCGATCCCTTGGCCAGGATGTTGTTCTGTGTGTCCCCGACGTAAAGGATGCGGAACGGCGCCACCTCGGTCTCGGCCGTGCGCAGGGTGTGCCACTCAGACCAGCCGTCAGCCCCGCGCAGGCGATAGACATAGGCCTGGCCGGGAGTGAGCCCGCTGAAGCGCACGGAATGATAGAGGCCTTGGCCGCCCCGTTCGGTCCCGGACGCCGTGACGCCGCGCACTGCGCGGGCATTGGCCTCCACCGCCGGGGTGCCGATCGACGGGGCGATCTCGGCCAGCGCTTCGGTCTGGCGGGCATCGGTGCGCCAGGAGACGGCCAGCCCGGTGGATGCATCCGCACCGGGCGTCAGCACGACACGATCGGGACGCCCGCCCGGCGCCCAGTCCTGGCGGACTTCGGCAGCGGTTTCGATGGGCATTGCCTGGGCGTGCGCCGGGGCAAGGGCGGCCAGCGGCAGCGCCGAGGCGAGGGCGGCAAGAGCAAAACGTTTCATGGGTTTCCTTCGAAGCCTGATGTGGGTTGGTGACTCAATGGACCATTGCATCCCGGCCGGGCTCCTGCCCGGTCGGGATATCCATGCCAATCAGAAGTTCAGCCGCAGCCCAACCATGTAGCGTGCGCCGAAGGATTCGTACTCGGACACGCGGTAGCGTGCGCCGTCGTAACGGATGCCGGGCTCCTTGAGGAGGTTGTTGGCCTCCAGGAACACCTCGGTGTTCGGGTTGAAGCGGTAGCTGGCCTTGAAGTCCAGCCGCCCCACCTTGTCCCAGTAGGTGTCACCCAGGTAGTCGCCGTCGCCAATGCCGTCGATCCACTCGGTGCGGTGCTGCCAGCTCAGGCGGGTAGACAGGCCGTAACGCTCGTACGACAGGGCCACGTTGTAGATGAAGTCCGACGAACCCGGCAGGGACACCTTGCGCCCGTCCGGGGTTTCGGTCTCGCTGTCGTTGAAGGTCATGTTGCCGCGGACGCCGAAGCCAGCTGCCCACTCGGGCAGCCCCCAGCGCTCGACAAACGGCTCCAAGGTCTGCGAGAACGCCACCTCGAAGCCGGCCAGGTGGCCCTTGCCGCCGTTCGCCGTGGTCTCGAAGATGTACTCCGAGCGGTCCAGGCCGGGCTGGTCCAGCACGTCGCTGCCGAAGCGCGAGAACTCCATGTCGAACAGCACGTCGTCCAGCCACTTGTAGTAAGCGCCGACCGAGAAGAACGCGCCCGACGGCAGATACCACTCCAGGTAGGCGTCCAGGCCCACGGCCTTCTCCGCCCCCAGGTCCGGGTTGCCGCCACTGACAACACGCTCCTCGTCGTCAACGCTGAAGTTCGGCCGCAGCAGGGTGAAGTCCGGACGCGCGGCGCCGGTATTTGCCGACAGGCGCAGCTTGAGCTCATCGTTGATGTCCCAGTTCAGGTGCACGCTGGGCAGCACCACGGTGTCGCTGCCGGACACGCGCACCGGCTCGAAGCCGTGGTCGTACTCCACCAGCGCCTCGCCGGTGTTGTCCACCGTTTCCACGCGCACGCCGGTCACGATGTTGCCCCAGTCGAACCAGGTGGTGGCCATCGCATAGGCGGCCAGGACTTCCTCGGTGACCCGGTAATTGTTGGTTTCCGCGTCACCGGCCCGGACGTTGCTCAGGCCCTGCCCATGCAGGCCCGACCACAGCTTCCTTGCCTCGGCCTCGGAAAAATAACGGAAGGCATAGCCCAGCGGCAACTTGCCCTTGTAGGGTCGGTCGATCGAGTAGTCCGACGGCGAGGGCAGCTGCACACCCGCGGCGGTCAGCGTGCCGGGCAGGATCTCCAGCACGTGGCGGGTGTCTTCCTTGCTGCGCTTGTCGTACTGCACGCCGAACTGGATGTCCGATGCCTGTCCGAACAGGTCCATCGCCCGGCTCAGGTCCAGCCGGCCGCTGCGCGAACGGCTGTCCTGCAGGCGCGAGGTGGAGCGCAGGTACACGAACTCGTAGTCCTGCGGATCGAGCGAGCGCTTGTAGTCGCCCCGCGAGAAGCTTCCGTCGGGATTGACGATGGTGTCGTACAGCCGCACGCCGTGGCGCTCGCGGTCGGTGAAGTCGTACTCGACCGTCGGACGCAGGCTGTAGTCCACCACGCCGCCCGGCCGCGGGCTGCGCCAGGATGAGTTGAAGGACGGCCCGTGTTCGGATTTGGACTCGGTGTAGTTCGCCCGCCACGAGGCATCCCACTCGCCGAAGCGCTGGTCGCCACCCAGGGTATTGGTGAAGATGCTCTGGGCGGTGCTGTTGATGTTGAGGGTGCTGTCCAGCTCCACCCCGTAGATGGTGCCCTCAATCGGTGTGTTGCCGGTACGTACGTCCGCGTAACCGCGGGTCGCCGCAGCCCGGTCCGTGCGCACCGCGCCGTCGTCGAAGTCGAACTCCATCGCGTTGCGCAGTTCGTCGTCGGTGAACTCGGTGTGGATGCTGCTCAGGAAGAACCGGTGGTCATCCGACGGACGGAAATCGAACCGACCGGCAACCGCGGTGTTGCCGCGGGTCAGGCGATAGAGCTTGTTCTGGTGCGCGTCGGCCCAGGCCCGGCTCTCGTTGCCCGGCTCGCGGTCCTCCGAGGCCATCTCCCAGTCGGTCTCGAAGTTGTCGGTGATCATCTCGCGCTCGTATTTCGAGGCGGTCAGCGCAACGCCGAACAGGCCGTCGGCGAACGTGTTGGAGATGAACCCGCTGATGTCGTACTGGCGGCCGCCGCCCAGGTCGTTGTAGCCGATGCCGGTGTTGAGCGAGGTCTGCAGCCCGTCGTAGTCGAACGCGCTGCGGGTGATGATGTCGACGTTGCCGGCCAGCGTCTCACCGGACATGTCGGCGGTCACCGCTTTGCGCACGATCACCGAGTTCGCCAGCCCCGAGGGGATGGTGTCGGTGCGCGCGCTCTTGCCACCGGGGGCGATCACGTTGACGCCATCGAAGGAGATCGTGCTCCAGCGCGAGGGTGCCCCGCGCAGGCTGATGGCGCGTTCCTGGCCCTGGTCGCGCTCGACTGCGACGCCGGGCAGGCGGCCAAGCGCCGCGGCGATGTTCTGATCGGGGAAATGGCCGATGGAGTCAGCGGCGACCACGTTCACCAGCGCATTGGACGACCGCTGGATCTGCAGCGCCATGGCCTCGGACTCGGCCTGCGGGCGGGAAGCACGCACCTGGATGCCGTCGAGGGTAGCCAGGTCGCCTTCCAGGCCCGTTTGGCCTACCACCACGTTGGCGGTTGCAAGCGCGCCGGCTACCACCGTCACGCTCTCCCGCCGGGTCGGTCGACCGACGTAGCTGAGTTCAATCGTATGGGCGCCCTCGGGCACCCGGCGCAGCAGGAAGCGTCCTTCCGAGTCGGTCACGGCCACCACATCCATACCCTGGACGCGGACCTCGACACCGCGCAGGAAGCCTCCCTGGCCATCGCGCACCACGCCGGAGATCTCGCCGGCCTGCTCCACGCTGACGCCACGCAGTTGCGCATCCGAATCCGCGAGGGCGACTCCCACGGGCGCGGACACGCCCAGGGCCAACATTACGGCGCAGAACAGCGCCGACTTTGCATTGTTACGAACCACGACTGCACCCCTAGTTGAACCGGACCATCCGGCAGGGCTGCTACGTTATGGGGTGAATATGCCAAGGGTATTACAGTTTATTAACTTCATGGCCAAGTGAGGGTAATGGGTGAATTATCCGGGACACGCGAAAAGCCGGCGTGCTTTCGCACGCCGGCATAATGCCTCCCGTGACCGCAGGCTTCCCGCCCGCGGTCAATCCGCCGTGTGGTCCGCGCGTCCATCGGGGGTCCATCCCCATGCATCCAGCATCACGTTGAACAGCTGCGTGCCGGGGAAATAACCGCGCACCCGATGGGCGCCGGCGCCGGTGGCCAGCACCATCACCTCTTCCGCGGTATGGGTGCGGTTGATCATCACGTTCTTCAGCCGGACCACGTCGTCCTTCTGACCCGCGGCCTTCCATTCCTCATAACCGGCCAGCAGCGGCTCGCCGCGCTGGCCACCATCCACCTGCAGGCCGAATGAGTGATCGGCGGTGAACAGCAGCAGGGTGTCGTCCAGGTCCACGCGCTGCTCGACCTCGGCCATCAGCCGGTCGAAATCAACCACGTTCTGCAGTCCCTTGCGCACGTCGTCGGTGTGCGCATCCCATTCGACCATCAGGAAATACCCTTCCGGAGAATCCTGCAGCAGGTCCAGAGCGCGCAGGGTGGCGGCGTGCACGTCGAGACTGTCGGCCACCACTACCGGGCGTGGATTGGATGCATCCACTTCCTCCAGGGAGGCGTAGATCGGCCGGTCGTGCCGGCGGGCCAGCGCGTCGAAGCCGGTACCGGCCTCGGCCAGCAGGCCGCCGATGCGCTCACGCCCGGCGCCCATCAGCACGTCCACGCCGTCGCCATAGCGCGGAGTGAATGCCTGCATGAAGATCTCGCCCTGCTTGCCGCGGTCGTTGGAGTGGGCATAGGTGGCGCCGGGGGTGGCGTCCGCGATCGATTGGGTGCTGATCACGCCGGTGCGCAGTCCGCGCTCTTCGGCGTATTCGAGCACCGTCTTCATCGGCGTGCCGTCGCGCTCACCGCGCACGGCGTCCGGCCCCTGGCTGATCACGCCGTTGCGCGTCTTCACCCCGGTCATGATCGAAGACATGCCGTTGGCCGAGTCGGATTTCCACTGGTCCACCGGTGACATTTCGCTCAGGCCCAGGTGTGGCCACTGCTGGACATGCAGGCTGAGCGGCTCGCCATACCCGTGCAGGCTCGCCGCATGCACGGTGGGCACGCCGGCCGCGTCGGCCAGGAAGACGATGACATTCTTTGCGCGCGGCTCCTGGCCCGCAGCGGTGTCGCCATCAGCGGCATATACATTGGCAAAGGCGCAGGTGGCCGCAATCAGCAGGGCTGCACGCAGCCGTGGGAATGAGCGATGGCTCATCTGGAACTCCTGTGGGAACGGGTAGGGCGGCGGGGCGGAAATTGCCTTCGGCCCCGGGCTGACCCGCAAGTGTGCGTGCGCATTGTTTCGGGACGAAGTCGCCGGGAATACAGCCATGAAGATCAGCATCAACGCCGTCACCATGCTTTCCGGCATTGCTGCGGCCCGGGGCCCGGCAGGGACGGATGCCATAATCAGCCGGATCACGGGCGACGGTGCCCGATCGGCTGAGGAGAGTGGATTGGACGCGACTGCGCTGCTTGAGACCATCGAGCGTGAAACCGGCCCGGGCCCGCGCTGGACGGTGATCTGGCTGCATGGCCTTGGTGCCGACGGCAATGATTTCGTGCCGCTGATACCGGAGCTGGTGCGCAGGGAATGGCCCGCGATCCGGTTTGTGTTCCCGCATGCGCCGGTCCGTCCGGTCACCATCAACGGCGGTGCGCCGATGCGCGCCTGGTATGACATCCGCGAGCTCGACCTGGCCAACCGCGCCGATGAGCAGGGCGTGGCCGAGTCGGTCACCCAGGTGGAAGCGCTGATTGCCCGCGAACAGGAGCGCGGCATTCCCGCTTCGCGGATCATCTTGGCCGGGTTTTCCCAGGGCGGGGCGGTGACCCTGGCCGTCGGGCTCCGGCGCAGCGAGCCGCTGGCCGGGCTGGTGGGCCTGTCCACCTACATGCCGACAGCCCAGGGCGCGCAAACGGCGCTGGTGGAAGGCGCGCAGCGCCAACCGGTGTTCATGGCCCACGGCAGCGAGGATCCCGTGGTGCCGTACCTGGCCGGCAAGCAGAGTTCGGCGCTGCTGCGGCGGCTGGGTTTCGACGTGGACTGGCACGTGTACCCGATGCAGCATTCGGTCTGCGGCGAGGAGATCCGCGACCTCGGCAACTGGTTCAACGCGCGCCTGGCGGAAGGCTGAATCATGGACCGGCGCAGGGGAGAAGCGCTGGGAGAAGGCGGCACGGACTTCGACATCGGCGGCGGCCCGTCGTGGCTGCCGGACCTGTGCCGGCTGCCGCGCCTGGCGGCCATGCTGGGACTGGCCCAGCTGGTGGTCGTGGTGGTGGCGATGATGCCGGATGGCGCGCCGGGCTGGACGCTTGGCCGCTTCCTCTCGGCCAGCGGATATGCGCTGTGGCTGGCGCTGGCGGTATCGGTGCTGCTGTGTCTGTCTCGGCGGTTCCTGTCACGCTTCCCCCGCCGTATCGGCGCCCTGGCGGCGGTGGCACTGGCAGCGCTGGTGGCGGGCATCGCGGCCGCGGTGGTGCATGGTCTGTTCGTCAGCGTGGGCAGCGGCGCGGAGGACTGGACCTGGCCATCGCTGCGGCGATTCGTCATGGGGTCGAGCGGCGTGGTTGCGCTGATCACTGCGCTGGCGCTGCGTTATTTCTATGTCACCGATCGCTGGCAGGCCCAGGTCAGTGCCAGCGCCCGCGCCGAGGCGGATGCGCTGCAGGCGCGGATCCGGCCGCACTTCCTGTTCAACAGCATGAACATGATCGCCGGACTGTTGCCGCGCAATCCCGAGCTGGCTGAGCGCGCCGTGCTGGATCTTTCGGACCTGTTCCGTGCCGCCCTCGAGGCCGGTGAAGTGGACTCCACCCTGGCTGGCGAAGTGGAGCTGGCCGAGCAATACCTGGCCATCGAGCAGCTGCGCATGGGCGACAGGCTGCAGGTGCGCTGGCAGCGGACCGGCCAGTTGCCATGGGACCTGTCCATGCCGCGCCTGGTATTGCAGCCGCTGTTGGAGAACGCCGTGCTGCATGGCATTTCCCGCTTGCCCCAGGGCGGGCTGGTTGAAATCAGCATCGAGGCATCGTTTTCCCTGCTGCTCGTGCGCGTGCGCAACCCCTCGCCGCCGCCCGACCGGGCAGGCCGCGGTGCAGGACATGCGCAGCGCAGCATCGGCCATCGGCTGGGATATGCATTCGGGCCGAGGGCGCGGATGGCGGGTGGCTGGTCCGCTGGCTACTATGCGTGTGAGATCGAGTTGCCGCTGGAGGGGGCCAGCGTCGCAGGAGAGGGGAAATGAAAGTCGTGATCGTCGATGACGAGCCGCTGGCACGCGAGCGCCTGCGCGGGCTGCTGTCCAGGCTTCCAGGGGTGGAGGTGGTGGCGGAAGTCGGCGACGGGCCGGCCGCCCTGCACGCCTGTGCCGAACTTGGGCCCGAACTGGTGCTGCTGGACATCGCCATGCCGGGGATCGACGGGCTGGAGGTGGCCCGCCACCTGGCGGCGTTCGAGCCGCGCCCGGCGGTCGTGTTCTGCACCGCCTACGATGCCCACGCCCTGAAGGCCTTCGAGGCCGCGGCGGTGGATTACCTGGTCAAGCCGGTGCGCCCGGAACGGCTGGAGGCGGCTGTCGAGCGTGCCCGCACCTTCAATCTGGGCCGCGACCAGGCGGCCGGTCTGTCCGGACAGGAGCGCGAGCGCACCCATCTGTGCGCCCGACTGCGCGGCAGCCTGCGGCTGATCCCGATTGATGACATCTACTACCTGCAGGCCGACGAGAAGTACGTGGTGGTCCATCACGCCAACGGCGAGGACCTGATCGAGGAATCCCTGCGCTCGCTGGAGACCGAATTCGGCGATCGCTTCCTGCGCATCCACCGCAACTGCCTGGTGTCGCGCCACTTCCTGATGGAACTGCGTCGCGAGCCCGATGGCCAGTCGGTGGTCGTGCTGCGGAATGTGGCTGCCCCGCTGGAAGTCAGCCGCCGCTGCGCCGCCCAGGTCCGCGACGCCATCCAGCACCTGTAGGAGCGCGCCACGCGCGCGAAACCGCGTGACGTGGCCGCGGCGTCCGGCCGCGGCGATAATAGACGCATGAAAACCCTCCGCATTGCCACCCGAAAAAGCCCGCTTGCCCTCTGGCAGAGCGAATACGTCGCCGATCGCCTGCGCCAGGCGCATCCCGGCCTGGAGGTGGAGCTGGTGCCCATGTCCACCCGCGGCGACGAGATCCTGGACCGCTCGCTGGCCGCGATTGGCGGCAAGGGACTGTTCCTCAAGGAATTGGAGCTGGCCATGCAGCGCGGCGAGGCCGACTGCGCCGTGCACTCGCTCAAGGACGTGCCGATGGAGCTGGAGCCCGGCTTTGCCCTGCCGGCCATCCTGGCGCGGGCCGATCATGCCGATGCTTTCGTCAGCGTGCACCATGAGTCGCTGGCGGCGCTGCCGCAGGGCGCGCGGGTAGGCACTTCCTCACTGCGGCGCCAAGCGCAGCTGCGCGCGCTGCGGCCTGATATCCAGCCCGGCGACCTGCGCGGCAACGTCAATACCCGCCTGGCCAAGCTTGACGCGGGCGAGTACGACGCCATCATCCTCGCCTGCGCCGGCCTGCAGCGGCTGGGGTTTGAGGCACGCATCCGCAGCCGCCTGGACGCGCCGGAGTGGCTGCCGGCACCGGCACAGGGCGCGATCGCGATCGAGTGCCGTGATGACACCCCGGAGCTGGCGGAACTGTTCACCGCCGTGGACGACGCCCACACCCGCACCTGCGTGGAGGCCGAGCGGGCCATGAACCGTGCCCTGCACGGCAGCTGCCACGTGCCGGTGGCCGCCATGGCCACCCTGGATGGGGAGCGACTTGCGCTGCAGGGAATGGTGGGCGATGCCAGCACTGGCCGCCAGGTACGGGCCGAAGCCGTTGGCACCGCCGGCACCCGGGAGGCGCTTGGCCGTGAGGTGGCGGAAATGCTGCTTGCGCGTGGCGCCGGCGAGCTGCTGCCGCCGGCGGATCGGGCGTTTACTTGAAGGTGTAGACCAGGTTGATCGTGCTCAGGGTGTCGGTGCGCTTGATGCCGGCACTCTCGTCCACCTCGCTGTTGTGGCGGAACTGCAGCCCGGCCTTCAACGCAAGCGCATCGTTCATCGCCACCGTCAGGCCCAGGTCGTTCTGGGCAAAGGTGTTGTCGCTGCCCGCTTCCACCAGCAGGGTGTTGCTTAGGCGGGTGTTGTCGGTCAGGTTGCGGCCGAAGTCCATCAGCCCGCGCACGATGTAGTCGCTGTTGACTTCCTCGGTGCTGGCTTCGCGTGCGCGCCTGTAACCGGGTCCCACTTCCATCAGCAGGAACGTGTTGTCGTCGTTGAAGAAGTGGTGGCCGTAACCGAACGAAAACGTGCCCTGGTAGTCATTGGTCGCGTAGTCGTCGCGCTCGTAGCGCGCCGCGCCGAACCAGTTGTGCACCTGGTCGACCTTGATCGAGGTGCTGCCGCCGATCTGGTAGCGGTTGGCGCTGGTCTGGTAGTCGGTCCGCGAGGTGCCGTCGGCGTCCACCACGGTCACATCCGCCTTGGCGCGCAGCGCCGACAGGGTCAGCTGGTGCTTGCTGCGCGAGTCTTCCTGTACCAGGTGCAGGCGGGTGTTGAGGTTCTCCGAATCCCGGTTGCCGCGGGTCATGGCAAAGCCCATCTCACCGGTGGCGGACCATACCGGAGACTCGGCGCCGGGATAGGGCGCGTCCTGCGCAAATACGGGAGCTATGAAGGCAATGGCGAGGGGGGCGAGCAGCAAGCGTTGGCGCATGGCGGGGAAGGGACCTGGGTGATCACGTGCGAACGGGCCATTATGCGCGAGCCCGGTGATAGCCCCAAATGTGCCTGCCGGCCGGGGGCGGTGTCAGGGCAGTTTGCGGTGGCGCAGCGCACCGCTGCCAAACAGCACCAGCCCGATCGAGAACACCAGTCCGAAAGCGGCGCGCCAGCGCGGCGAGGGCGCGTGGGAAGCCACCAGTCCGCCGGAGCCGGTGATGATCGATGGGTCCACAAGCGCCCACAGGCAGGCCACCGCGCCGCAGGTGCCGCCAATCAGCATCAGCAGGCGGATGATCCGGTTCAGGGTTTTCATGCCATCTGTCCCCTGCCACCCATCACGGATAGAACGGGAAGAACCGCGGGATCAGGATGATCGCCGAGATCCAGAAGATCACGTTCAGCGGCATGCCGACCTTCACGAAGTCGCTGAACCGGTAGCCGCCGGCGGTGTAGACCATGGTGTTGGTCTGGTAGCTGATCGGCGTGGCAAAGCTGGTGGAGGCGGCAAACGCGACCGCGATCAGCAGCGGCTTGGCATCTACGCCCATCGATTCGGCTGTCGCCAGGGCGATGGGGACCACCAGTACCGCCGAGGCGTTGTTGCTCATCAGCTCGGTGAGGATCGATGTCATCAGGTAGATCGCCGCCAGCGTGGCCAGCGGGCCATAGGGGCCCAGCACGTTCAGCAGCAGGTCGGCCACCATGGTGGCGCCACCGGTTTTCTGCAGAGCAATCCCCAGCGGGATGATGCCCGCCAGCAGCAGGATCACCTGCCAGTCGATCGATTCGTAGGCTTCATCCGGCGTCATCAGCTGCAGGGCCACCAGCGCCAGACAGCCGACCAGGACGGAGGCGACGATCGGCAGCCAGCCCAGCGCCGCCACCCCGATCGCGGCGAACATGATCAGCGCCGAAATGATGGCCCGTCGCGGCGCCACGCGCTGCTGTGCGCGTTCACCCAGCACGATCATGCCGGGGTCGGAGCGCAGCGCGTCGATCGCGTCGGCCGGGGCATCGAGCATCAGCACGTCGCCCACCGACAGCGGCACCCGGTCCAGCGGCACGCGGATGGCCAGCTGGCGGCGGTGGATGCCCTGCACGCGGGCGCGGTAGGTATGGGCGAAACGCATGCCGTACAGGGTGCGGCCGATCAGGTGCGAGCCGGGTGCAACCATGGCCTCCACGTGCAGCCGCTCGTGACGCGCGCCCTCGGCTTCCTTCGCTTTCTCGCCTTCCGCCGTGTCCGGGGTGGGCGGTGGTGCACGGTCAGGCGCCTTGGGCACGCGGTCGAACTTGCACTTCATCGCCTTGCGCGCGGACTCGATCCGCGGCCAGTGCCCACGCAGCAGCAGCCGGTCGCCGGCCTGGATGGTGACGTCCGGGTCGCGCTGCGCCACGCCGTTGCGCAGCACTTCGAGCAGCTCCACGTCATCGGCGCTGTCGGGCAGTGCGTTGCGCGGCGACGTGCCGATGACGGGCGTTTCCGTGGGTACAACCAGCTCGGCAATGAAGCGTCCCACGTGCTCGGTTTCACCGGGTTTGGCCGTGCCGCGGTTGGGCAGGATCCACCAGCCCACGGTGAGCAGGTACACCGAACAGATGCCGACGAAAATGATGCCCAGCGGCGCAAATTCGAAAATCGTGAAGCCGACCCCTATCGCGTCGCGGGCCATCGAATCGACCAGCAGGTTGGTGGAGGTGCCGATCAGCGTGCACACGCCCGCGGTCTGGGAAATGTAGGACAGCGGGATCAGGAATTTGGACGGGGCCCAGCCGTTGGCCGTCGTGGCCACCAGCACCAGCGGCAGGAACACGGCTACCGTGGCGGTGTTGTTGATGAAGGCCGCCACGCTGACCACCAGCCCCAGCATCACCAGCAGGAACAGCCAGCGCCAGCGGATGCGCGAGAGCAGATCGCCGATCGCCACCAGCGCGCCGTTGGCCTTGAGCGCGCCGCTGAGCACGAACATGCAGGCCACCATCACCGTGGCCTGGTTGCTGAAGCCCGACAGCGCTTCGGGCACGCTGAGCACGCCCAGTACCAACAGCGCGGTCATCACCAGCAGCGCCACGACATCCACGCGCAGCTTTTCGGTGATGAACAGGTATATCGCCACCAGCATGACGGCGATCGTGATCAACAGGCTAAGCGGCAGATCCATTCATCCACATCCGGAAACATGCCTTTCCGCCCTTGTGGGCCCCCGGCAAACAAGGGCAAGGATATCCGCAGGCGTGCCGGGTGTAACGCGGATGCGTTGCGGTCGCCCTGCCGCGGCTGTGGATCCGCGCCGCGGGCCGGTGGGATACTCCCCGTTTTCCTGCCCTGCAGAAGGGGGTTGCTTGGCCAGTCCGGAGTGTTCGCGTTTCGATGTCGTCATCATTGGCGGCGGTGCCAGTGGCGCTCTGGTGGCGGCCCGGTTGCTGGACGCCAGCCCGGCCGGCTGCCGCGTGGCGCTGGTGGAAGCCCGTCCGGCGGCGGCCGAAGGCGTGGCGTACTCGACCCGGCGCGGCGAGCATCTGCTGAACGTGCGCGCCAGCGGAATGAGCGCATTTGACGAGGCGCCCGCGGATTTCGTGGATTTCCTGCGCGGTCTGCCGGAACACACTGCCGAGGGCCAAGCCGATGAGAGTCAGGCCGATGAAGGCCAAGCGGCCCTGGCTGCCCGCTTCATGCCGCGCATGGCCTATGCACGCTATTTGAAAGCGGTGCTCAGCGGCCGCCCGAACCAGGAGCGGCTGAGCCGCATCACCGATGCCGCTGTGGACGTGGCGCCGGTGGACGCAGGGTTCGAGGTTGAGCTGGCCTCTGGCGGGCGGCTGCAAGCCGCGGCCGTGGTGCTGGCGGTCGGCAACCGGCCGGCGCGCCTGCCGCTGGGGGCGGGTTGCCGCGATGACGATGAGGCCACCATCCAGGCCTGGGATTATCCCGCGGTGGCCGCCATTCCCGCCGATGCCGACGTGTGCATCCTCGGTGCCGGCCTGAGCATGGTGGATGTGGTGCTGAGCCTGGAAGCCAACGGCCACCGTGGACGTATCGTTTCAATGTCCCGCAGCGGGCTGATGCCGCTGGCGCATGCCGCACCGGCGCCCCCGGCGAAGATCGACATCGACCGCCTGCTGGCGATGGACCTGCGCGCCCGCACCCGCACCCTGCGCGCGCTGGCCGCAACGGAAGTGGCGCAGGGCCGACCCTGGCATGGGGTGATGGATGCGCTGCGTCCGCACGTGCAGGCCCTGTGGACCAGCCTGGATGAAGCCGGACAGCGCCGCTTCCTGCGTCACCTGGTGCGTCACTGGGATATACACCGCCATCGGATCGCGCCGGAAGCGGCAGGCCGGCTGCAGGCCGCGACCGGGGCCGGGCGGCTGCAGCGTGTCGCCGGCCGCCTGGTGGCGGTGGAAGCGGGGTCGCCATTGGAGATTTCCTGGCGTCCGCGCGGCGAGGACCAGGTGCGGGATTTCAAGGCCGATGTGCTGGTCAACGCGCTGGGCATGGACAAGCGCATCGAAGGCGGTACCGGACTGCTGGCGAACCTGCAGGCCCGCGGGCTGATGCGGCCGGGCCCGCATCGCATGGGCGCCGCTACCAACGGCGATGGTGCGGTGCTGGGCGCCAACGGCGAGCCGGTCCCCGGGCTGTGGACGCTGGGCGTGCTGCGCATCGGCGACCTGTGGGAAACCATCGCCATGCCCGACCTGCGCGGGCAGGCGCAGGCCGTGGCGAAGGCCGTGCAGAAGCATCTGCACGGCCGCTGAGCCGGTCGCTCAGTCTGGAGCCTGGATCGTCAGCGACGGATCGTTGAAGCGCGAATAGCGCATCGTCGCGGAGCCGTCGCCACCATCCACCTGCATCTGCCGCGGCCAGCCGCTGCTGTCGACCCACAGCATGACTTCGGTGCCCGGCTGGTCGGGGTGGATGATCCGGTACTTGCTGGCAGGGGTGCCGTCGAGGACATCGCTACCGGCGGACTCGATCTGCGCGTTTTCCTGGGTTTCGCGGATATGCGCCTGGTCGCGCATCTGGTTCAGGGTGCCGGCCGGCAGCGGCACGCGCATGACGCGCCCGCCCATCTCCATATAGACCTGGTTGCCGATGATGGTCTGCGCCGGCGCGCCCGGGATCATCATCCGGTAGCGGTCGGGGGCGACGTACTGCATTTCGATCTGGCCGGCCGCGCCTGTCTGCGGGGCGTCAATATGGATGACGTAGCTGGTGGCGTCGGCCAGCTTGCCGACGGCGCGGGTCACGTCGTCGCGGGGCGATGCCATGGCCGCGGCGGCAAACAGCAGTGCGGCCACGCCGGCGAGGGTGAAGAGCTGACGCATGGAGGGAGGCTCCGTCTGTAAGGGTTGCCCTTGTTTACGCGGTTGGGCCCGGCTTGGGGACATCCCGCCCTGCCAGCGCGGAAATTTGCCCATAATCAGCCCATGGACAGATACGAACGCATCCTTTCGCTGCACCGCACGCTCAAGAACGCCCGCCTCCCGGTCACCGTGGCGTGGCTGCAGGACGATCTGGGCTGCTCGCGGGCCACGGTTTACCGTGACCTGGCCTTCCTGCGGGACGCGCTGATGGCGCCGATTACCGGCGATGGCGAGGCGGGCTTCCGCTACGAGCCTGAGGAAGGCGGGCGTTTTGAGCTCCCGGGGCTGTGGCTGAGCTCGGACGAGCTGCACGCACTGCTGGCGGCCCAGCAGTTGCTGTCGCGCAGCGCAGGCGGGGTGCTTTCCAGCGCGCTGGCGCCTTTGCAGCAGCGCATCGAGACCCTGCTCAACACCCATTCCACCGGCAAGGAGTGGCCGGTGGAGCGTGTCCGGGTGATCCCGCATCACAGCCGGCGGATGGACGAACAGGCGTTCCGCTTCGTGTGCTCGGCGGTGCTCGAGCGCCGGCAGCTGGCGTTCGAATACGAGGCCCGTTCCACCGACCAGAAAACCCGGCGCACGGTATCGCCGCAGCGCGTCACCCATTACCGCGGCAACTGGTATCTGGACGCCTGGGACCAGGAGCGCGAGGGTCTGCGCAGTTTTTCGGTGGACCGGATCAGCAAAGCCCGGATGCTGGATCAGCCTGCCCGCGACATCGAGGAGGAGGATCTTGATCGCCACCTCACCGGCAGCTACGGGATTTTCTCCGGCGAACCGCGCGGCTGGGCCACGATCCTGTTCAACCAGCGCGCCGCGCGCTGGGTGGCCGACGAGCACTGGCACTCGCAGCAGCAAGGCCGGATGCTGGCCGATGGCAGCTATGAGCTGAAGGTGCCTTACAGCTCGCCGCGGGAACTGCTGATGGACGTACTGCACTACGGCGCCGACGCCACCATCCTCGAGCCGCAGTCGCTGCGCGAGCAGGCCCGGGCGCTGCTGGCCCTGGCCCTGTCCAACTACGAGCAATAGCGGGGGCGTCGGGGGCGTCGGGGGCGTCGGGGGCGTAGCCCCGACCTACGTGCGAATCGTGGATCGCAGCCCGTGCGACCGGGGAGGGCGAGGCTGTGGTCATCGACCACTTTCCCCTTCCCGGAGCCGGCCATGCGCAACGCCACGTCCCAGTGCCCTGCTGACATCATCTCCAGCCGCTTCCTGCGGCAAGCCCTGCTGGGGGCGGCTTTCCTCGGCCTGATAGCCATGGCGTCGCTGCCCGCGGCGCGCGGGGCCGGGCCGATCGGGTGGGTGCCGCTGTGGCTGCTTGGGATGCCTTTGTCTGCGCTGGGGGCGTTGGCCCTGGCCGATATTGCTGCCCGGACACCGGAATCCCCCGCGGCAGCCTGAGCCGAAAACTTAAGACAGATCCCTGCCGGGCCGGCCTGTGCTAGCGTTTCGGGTTTGACACCTGAACGGAGTTGGCCGCATGTCCCCGATTTCACGATTCTGCCTCGCCGCGGCGATTGCCGTTGGGCTGGCCAGCTGTTCCGCCGGAGCAGGCGAGGCCAACCAGGGAGAAACCAACGTGGCAGCAGATCCCCACCAGTGGCTGGAAGATGTGACCGGGGATGACGCCCTGGCCTGGGTGCGCGAGCAGAACGCTGTCGCCGAGGCCGAACTGGCCGATACCGATGAATTCCGCCGGCTTGAAGCCGAGCTGCTGGCCATCTACGACTCCGACGAGCGCATTCCGGGAGTGTCGAAGATGGGCGAGTACTACTACAATTTCTGGCGCGACCAGAACAACGAGCGCGGCATCTGGCGCCGGACCACGCTGGCCGAGTACCGCAAGGACGCCCCGCAGTGGGAGCTGCTGCTGGATCTGGATGCGCTCAACGCCGAAGAGGACGAAAACTGGGTCTGGCACGGCGCCAACTGCCTGCGTCCGGATTACGACCGCTGCCTGATCGCGCTCTCGCGCGGCGGCGCCGACGCCGACGTGACCCGCGAATTCGACCTGGCCAACAAAACCTGGGTGGAAGACGGCTACTTCCGTGAAGAGGCCAAGGGCGGCCTGGCCTGGATCGATCGCGACACGGTGTTCGTCTACACCGATTTCGGCGAGGGCTCGATGACCGAGTCCGGCTACCCGCGCATCGTCAAGGAGTGGAAGCGCGGCACGCCGATGGAGTCGGCCGAAGTGGTCTATGAAGGCCAGGCCGATGACATGTATATCAGCGCCCGGCGCGACCTGACCCCGGGCTTTGAGCGCGAATTCGTCAGCCGCACCCTGGCGTTCTACAACGACGAGCTGTACCTGCGCGGAGAAGACGGTTCGCTCACCAAGATCGACGCTCCGAACTCGGCCAACAAGTTCGCGGTGCGCAACTGGATCGGCTTCGAGCTGCGCGAGCCGTGGGAAGTGGGCGGCAAGACCTTCGAGGCCGGTTCGCTGCTGGTCTCGGACTTCGACGGCTACATGGCCGGCGAGCGTGAGTTCGACGTGCTGTTCGAGCCCAGCGAAACCACCTCGCTGGCCGGGCTGACCATCACGAAGAACCACGTGGTCATCAACGTGCTGGACGACGTCAAGAACCGCCTGACCGTGCTGACCCCGGGCGAGGACGGCTGGACGCGCGCACCGTTTGAAGGCGCCCCGGAGCTGGGCACCGTGGGCGTAAGCGCGGTGGACAGCGATGAATCCGACGCGGTGTGGCTGACCGTCACCGATTACCTCACCCCCAGCACCCTGATGTTGGCTGATCTGGCCACCGGCGGCGCGCCGGAAGAGCTGAAGTCGATGCCGGAGTTCTTCGACGGCTCCACCCACGTGGCCGAGCAGCACTTCGCCACCTCCGAGGACGGCACCCGCGTTCCGTACTTCCTGGTGCGCCCGAAGGACATGCAGGCCGATGGCACCAACCCGACCCTGCTCTACGGCTACGGCGGCTTTGAAATCTCGCTGACCCCGGGCTACGCCGCAGGCGTGGGCAAGGCCTGGCTTGAGCGTGGCGGCGTGTACGCGGTGGCCAATATCCGCGGCGGCGGCGAGTACGGCCCGCGCTGGCACCAGGCCGCGCTGAAGCAGAATCGCCACAAGGCCTACGAGGACTTTGCCGCAGTGGCGAAGGACATGATCGAGCGCGGCATCACCTCGCCCGAGCACCTGGGCGTCCGCGGCGGCAGCAACGGCGGCCTGCTCACCGGCAACATGCTCACCCAGTACCCGGAGCTGTTCGGTGCGGTGGTGATCCAGGTGCCGCTGCTGGACATGCAGCGCTATCACAAGCTGCTGGCCGGCGCCTCGTGGATGGCCGAGTACGGCAACCCGGATATCGCCGAGGAGTGGGAGTACATCCAGACCTTCTCGCCGTACCACCTGTTCGACCCGGCGAAGAAAGACTATCCGCCCACGATCCTGCTCACCTCCACCCGCGATGACCGCGTGCACCCCGGCCACGCCCGCAAGATGCATGCGTTGATGAGCGAGGCGGGCGCGGACGTGCGCTACTACGAGAACATCGAGGGTGGCCACGGCGGCGCGGCCAACAACCGCCAGGCCGCGCACATGGACGCGCTGTTCTACACCTTCCTGTGGCAGCAGCTGGGCAAGGACTGACCCTCCGTCCCCGCGCCCCGGGGACGGCTTTGACCGTAGGAGCGCGCCACGCGCGCGAAACCGCGTGAATCATGTTGTGCGGAACGGCTTCGGACACCGCGTCCCGTCCGAAGCCCCGCCAAACGCCATACGTCACGCGGCTTCGCGCGCATGGCGCGCTCCTACAGCCGCAATCGTCACGCAGCAAAACGGCCTGCAGTAAAACGACCTGTCCCGCAACCGCAACGTTGTTATTTGACGGAAAACCCCCATCCATGAAGCTTCCCCTGTCCTTTGCCCTGGCTTTGCTGATGACTACCGCCTGCACCCCTTCCGCCAATGACGCAGCGGGGGCTTCCAACGCTTCCGCCGCCGCGCCCGCCACCGTGCCGGAGCCGCCGATCGCCGAGCTGCGCTCGCACCAGGTCACCTCGCCCCACGGCGCGGTGCGTAATGACGAGTACTACTGGCTGCGCGACGACACCCGCGAAGACGTGGACATGCTGGCTTACCTCAATGCCGAAAACGCCTATGCCGATTCGGTGATGGCCTCCAGCAAGCCGCTGCAGGGCAAGCTGTACGAGGAGATCGTCGGCCGGATCCGCCAGGACGACAGCTCGGTGCCGTTCCGCGAGCGTGGTTACTGGTACTACTCGCGCTTCGAGACCGGCAAGGACTACCCGGTGTACGCACGCCGTGCGGACGCCGACGGCGTGGACGCGCTCTCCATCCAGCAGGCCAACGATGCCGGCGATTTCGCCGCCGAACAGGTGCTGCTGGACGTGAACACCATGGCGGAGGGCAAGGATTACTTCTCCGTCGCCAATTACGAAACCAGCCCCGACAACCGCATCCTGGCCTGGGCCGAGGACGACGTGGGCCGCCGCCAGTACGTGATCCGCTTCAAGGACCTGGAGACCGGCGAGATCTTCGAGGACGAGATCCGCGGCGTGTCCGCCGGCCTGGTCTGGGCCGACGACAACCGCACCCTGTTCTACGTCGAGAACGATCCCGAGACCCTGCTCACCGTGCGGGTGAAGAGGCACGTGCTGGGCACGCCGGCCTCCGAGGACGTGCTGGTCTACGAAGAGAAGGACGACAGCTTCTACATGGGCATCGGCCGCACTCGCGACGACGCCTACATCTGCATCTACGTGCAGAGCACCGTGGCCTCGGAAATGCGCTGCGCCCCGGCGGCAGACCCGGCCAGCTTCACCGTGCTGGCCGAGCGCGAGCGCGACGTTGAATACGACGCCGACCACCACGACGGCCGCTGGGTGATCCGCACCAACTGGAACGCGCCCAACTACCGCGTGATGACCGCGCCCAGCAATGCCACCTCGCGCCAGCAGTGGCAGGACTGGCTGGCCCACAGCGAAGAGGTGTTCATCGAAGACGTGGAGCTGTTTGACGGCTTCACCGCCATCGGCGAGCGCTCTGAAGGGCTCGAGCGCGTGCGCGTGATCCGTGCCGACGGCAGCGAGGATTACGTGAGCGCCGATGAGCCGGCGTACTCCATGGGCCTGAGCACCAACTCCGAGCCGGACACCGAATGGCTGCGCTACGGCTACACCTCGCTCACCACCCCGGCGACCACCTTTGAACTGAACGTGGTGACCGGCGAGCGCCGCCAGCTCAAGCAGCAGCCGGTGATCGGCTACGACCCGGAGCAGTACACCACCGAGCGCCTGTGGGCGACGGCGCGCGACGGTACGAAGGTGCCGGTGTCGCTGGTGTACCGCAACGGCTTCGAGCGTGACGGCACCGCGCCGCTGCTGCAGTACGGCTACGGCAGCTATGGCATGTCGATGGATCCGGGCTTCAACCTGCCGGTGGTCAGCCTGCTCGACCGCGGCGTGGTGTACGCCATCGCCCATATCCGCGGCGGCCAGGAAATGGGCCGCAAGTGGTACGACCAGGGCAAGCTGTTCAACAAAATCAACACCTTCACCGACTTCATCGACGTCACTGACCACCTGGTGGCCCAGGGCTATGCGGCCCCTGACCGCGTGGCGGCCTACGGCGGCAGCGCCGGCGGCCTGCTGGTGGGCGCGGTGGCCAACATTGCCCCGGACAAGTACCGGGTGATCCTGTCGCAGGTGCCGTTCGTCGATGTGGTGACCACGATGCTCGACCGCGGCATCCCGCTGACCACCAACGAGTACGACGAGTGGGGCAACCCGGAGCAGCCCGAGGCCTATCGCTACATGCTCAGCTACTCGCCCTACGACAACCTGGAAGAAAAGGCCTACCCGGCCATGTTCGTCGGCACCGGCCTGTGGGATTCGCAGGTGCAGTACTGGGAGCCGGCCAAGTACGTCGCCAGGCTGCGGGTGCTGAACACCAGCGACTACCCGATCGTGTTTCGCACCAACATGGACGCCGGCCACGGCGGAAAATCCGGCCGCTTCCGTCGCTACGAGGAACTGTCGGAAATGTACGCCTTCCTGCTCGACGAGCTCGGCGTCAACTGACCCCGCGTGGCGCGCTCCCTCGTAGGAGCGCGCCACGCGCGCGAAACCGCGTGAATTCCGGCGTGCCGCGAGGCCCCGGCCAGATATCATTGCCTCCAATGAACTCGCCCGTCCGCTTCCGCTGGGCCTGGTTGCTGCTGGCCTACGCCATGCTCGGCCTCGGCATGCTGGGCGTGGTGCTGCCAGGGCTGCCGACGGTGCCGTTCATTCTCGCCGCCGCCTGGGCGGCGATGCGCGGATCGCCGAAGCTGCACGCCTGGCTGCTGGCGCACCGCACGTTCGGGCCGATGATCCACAACTGGCAGGAACATGGCGCCGTCACCCGCCGCTCCAAAGTGCTGGCCATCGGCTCGATGGTGCTGTGCGCAGTGGTGCTGTTCCTCGTTTCCCCCATGTTCTGGGCCGCAATGGCCGGCACCGGGGTGATGGCCATCGTGGCAGCGTGGCTGTGGCGGCGGCCGGAGCCGCCGGCGTCAGTGCCGACCCATGGGGCAGGGCGGAAATGAAGGCCGCTGGATTCCGCGCCGGCTTCCCTGCCGCTACACTGCCGGCATGAAACCGACACGCCTGTCCGCACTCCTGTTGCTCCTGGCCGCGCTGGCCCTCGCCGGCTGCGGCAACAAGCACGACCTGTTCATGCCACCGCCGCCCGACGACGATGAAATGATCGACGATTTCGGTGACGAGGACCTGCAAGACGACTTCGCGCCGCTGGACGATTCCGATCCAGCAGACCAGACCGATCCTGTGGACGAGACCGACCTGGACGACGGCGAACCGGAACTGCCGCTGCCCGTGCCGACCGGTGACGACTGAGGCCACAGGCCGCCGCGGCCCTGCGGGCATGCGCTTCACCAAGATGCATGGCGCCGGCAACGACTTTGTCGTGCTGGACCTGCGTGACGGCAGCCCGCCGCCTTCGCCGCAGCTGTGCCGCGCCTTGGCCCACCGCCATACCGGCGTCGGCTGCGACCAGATCCTGACCATCGAGCCGGCGCGTTCGCCCGGCGCCGTCGCCGCCTACCGCATCTGGAATGCGGACGGCCTGCCCGCCGGACAGTGCGGCAACGGCGCGCGCTGCGTGGCGGCCTGGCTGCTGCGCGACGGTGCTGCCCAGCCACCAACCTTCTTGATGGACAGCCCCGCAGGCCTGCACGAAGTGACCGTGCTGCCCGACGGCCAGCTGCAGGTGGTCATGGGCGTTCCCGATTTTGAGCCGGCCGCAGTTCCGCTGGCCGGGTTTGATAGCGCCGAGGATGCCTATCGCGTGCAGCTGGACGGCACCACGGTGGAATTCGGCGCGGTCTCAATGGGCAATCCACACGCGGTGATTGAAGTCAGCGACGTGGACACCGTCCCGGTCGCCCGGCTTGGGTCTGCACTGCAGCAGTCAGCGTGCTTTCCCGACTCGGTGAACGTCGGCTTCGCCCAGGTGGTGGATGCGGTCACGGTGCGCCTTCGTGTGTACGAGCGCGGCGTGGGCGAAACCCTGGCGTGCGGCAGCGGTGCCTGTGCCGCCGCGGCGGTGCTGATGCGGCGCGGACGGGTGGGACGCCGGGTAGCAGTGCAGCTTCCAGGGGGTACCCTGCAGATTGCCTGGCCCGGCCACGGCGAACCGATCACGATGGCCGGACCGGCCGCATTTGTTTTTGAAGGAGAGTGGACCGCATGACCGACCTCGAAAAAATCGGCGCCCACGAAGTGGCTGCCTGGTTGCGCCGCCACCCGAGGTTCCTGCAGCAGTTCCCCGATTTGGCCCTGAGCCTGGTGGTGCCGCGCGACGATGGCCCGGCGGCCTCGCTGGCCAGCTACCAACTGGAAGTGCTGCGCGACAAGAACCGCGAGCTGTCGCGCCGCCTGCAGGACCTGTTCGCGATCTCGCAGGAGAACGAGCGCCTGGCCGTGCGCACCCACCAGCTGACCCTGTCGCTGATGCGCCAGGCCAACGCCGCCGGCACCGTGCGTGCCATGGCCGCCTCGCTGGCGGAGGATTTCGCCGGGGATCTGGTGCGGATCGTGCTGTTCCAGCCGCTGCCCGGACTGGAGAGCGCCGAGTGGCTGCAGGTGATCACCCGCGATGATCGTCTGCTGCAGCCGTTCACTGACTGCCTGAAGGACGGCGAGCCGCTGTGCGGGCGACTGCACCCGGGCAAGCAGACCGTGCTGTACGGCGAGCGGGTGGAAGAGGTCAATTCCAGTGCGCTCCTGCCGCTGGAGGGCGTGGGCATGGTGGCGATCGGCAGCCACGACCCCAACCGCTTCTACCCCGGCATGGGCACCCTGTTCCTGCGCATGATGGGCGACGCCTTTACCGCCGCCCTGCAACGCTTCGATGACTGAACCCCGAGCCGCCGCCACCCCCACCGTAGGAGCGCGCCATGCGCGCGAAACCGCGTGAATCGTGGGGTGCAGGGTGGCTTCGGCCAGGACACTGCCTGCCGTAGCCCCGCCGCGATGCCTGCTGTCACGCGGCTTCGCGCGCATGGCGCGCTCCTACAGGCGACCGGTTGGCGCTTCGGCCTGTGACAGCGCCCGCCGACCCGATCGCGCCGGCGCAGCCGTTCCTCGACCACCTGCAGTTCGAGCGCCGTGCGTCCCCGCACACGCTGGATGCCTACCGCCGCGACCTGACTGCCCTGTGCACGTGGGCGGCAAAGCAGGGCGGGGCGGTGGAATTGCTGGATGGAGCCGACATCCGCGCCTTCATCGCCGCCGAGCACCGTCGCGGCCTGTCGCCGGCCAGCCTGCAGCGCAGGCTCTCGGCCTGTCGGGGCTGGTACAGCTGGCTGCTGCGCAACGGCCGGATCACTGCCGACCCCACCGCCGGCATCCGCGCGCCCAAGGCCAGCCGCAAGCTGCCACAGGTGCTGGATCCCGACGAGGCAAAGGCGCTGGTGGAAGTGCCCACCGACGTTCCGCTGGGCCTGCGCGACCGGGCCATGCTGGAGCTGCTGTACTCATCCGGCCTGCGGGTGAGCGAGCTGTGTCAGCTGCGCTGGCGCGACCTGCAGCTGGATGACGGCCTGGTCACGGTGCTCGGCAAGGGCAACCGCCAGCGCATGGTGCCGGTCGGCTCGCACGCACGGCGCGCGCTGGAGGAATGGCGCGCGGAAAGCGGCGGCATCAATGATTCGCCGGTGTTCCCCGGCCGCGGCGGTGGCCCCATCAGCCCGCGCAGCGTACAGGCCCGCATGCGCCTGCTGGCCCAGCGCCAGGGATTGTTCAAGCGTGTCCACCCGCACCTGCTGCGGCATTCGTTCGCCAGCCACGTGCTGGAATCGTCCGGCGACCTGCGCGGCGTGCAGGAGCTGCTGGGCCACTCCGACATCGCCACCACCCAGATCTACACCCACCTGGATTTCGGCCACCTGGCCCGCGTCTACGACGCCGCCCATCCCCGCGCTCGCCGCAAACCCGACCCCAAGTAGGAGCGCGCCACGCGCGCGAAACCGCGTGAATCGTGTTTCGCCGAACAGCTTCGGCCAGTACGCTCCGTCCGACGCCCCACGGCGTGGATTGTCGTCACGCGGCTTCGCGCGCATGGCGCGCTCCTACAGCAGCAGATTTCAGGTGGTCCAGCGTAAACGGTCAGTAGGCCGCACCCTTGTATCGGCCGGGCGCGACCCCCAGACAGGGGGTTCAACCTCCGGAGGCCGCATGGACCCCAGACAGAACCCCCACGTCTTCCACGCCACCACCATCGTGTCGGTGCGCCGTGGCGACAAAGTTGCCATCGCCGGCGACGGCCAGGTGACCCTTGGCAACACCGTGATGAAGGCCCACGCACGCAAGGTGCGCCGCCTCGGCAGCAACGGCCAGGTGCTGGCCGGTTTCGCCGGCGCCGCCGCCGACGCCTTCACCCTGTTCGAACTGTTCGAATCCAAGCTCGAAAAGCACGGCCAGCTGCTGCGCGCAGCGGTGGAGTTTGCGAAGGACTGGCGCACCGAGCGCCGCTTTGGAAAACTCGAGGCCCTGCTGGCCGTAGCCGACAAGGAGACCTCGCTGATCATCAGCGGCACCGGCGATGTGATCGAACCCGATGACGGCGTGGTGGCCATCGGCTCCGGCGGCCCCTACGCACTCTCGGCCGCCCGCGCGCTGGCCGCCCATACCGACCTGGACCCCAGAACCATTGCCGTGGAGGCGATCAAGATCGCCGGCGAGGTGTGCATCTACACCAATGGCAACGTCGTGGTGGAGGAACTCTGATGGCTGACAACTCGTCCACAATGACCCCGCGCGAGATCGTGCAGGAGCTGGACCGCCACATCATTGGCCAGAACGACGCCAAGCGCGCCGTAGCCATCGCGCTCCGCAACCGCTGGCGCCGCATGCAGCTGGCCGAAGACCTGCGCAACGAGGTCATGCCCAAGAACATCCTCATGATCGGCCCCACCGGCGTGGGCAAGACCGAGATCGCCCGGCGCCTGGCCACCCTGGCCAACGCGCCGTTCGTGAAGGTGGAAGCCACCCGGTTTACCGAGGTCGGCTACGTGGGCAAGGACGTGGAGCAGATCATCCGCGACCTGGCCGACACCGCGGTCAAGATGTTCCGCCAGCAGGCCAAGCTGCGCATGCGCACCCGGGCGGAGGAAAACGCCGAAGACCGCATCCTCGACGCCCTGCTGCCGCGCCGCGAAACCCCGGCCCCGGGCTTCGGCTTCGGCCCTTCGCAGCAGAGCGCCACCGTGGATATCGGCGCCGAGCCCTCCAGCCAGGAATCGGAAACCCGCCGCAAGCTGCGCCAGCGCCTGCGCGCTGGCGAACTGGATGACCGCGAAATCGAACTCGACCTCAGCATGAGCGGCGGCGTGGACATCATGACCCCGCCCGGCATGGAGGAAATGGGCCAGCAGCTGCGGCAGATGTTCTCCAACCTCGGCGGCGCCAAGACCCAGAAGCGCAAGATGACCATCCGCGCCGCGCGTCCGCTGCTGATCGAGGAAGAGGCCGGCAAGCTGGTCAACGAGGACGAAGTGCGCGAGGCCGCCATCGAGGCCACCGAGCAGCACGGGATCGTGTTCCTGGATGAGATCGACAAGGTCGCCCGCCGCAGTGAAGGCGGCACCAGTGGTGCCGATGTCAGCCGCGAGGGCGTGCAGCGCGACCTGCTGCCGCTGGTGGAAGGCTCCACCGTCAGCACCAAGTACGGCTCGGTCAAGACCGACCACATCCTGTTCATCGCCTCGGGCGCGTTCCACATGGCCAAGCCCAGCGACCTGATCCCTGAGCTCCAGGGCCGCTTCCCCATTCGCGTTGAACTGGCCGCCCTGACCAAGGATGACTTCGTGCGCATCCTCACCGAGCCAAAGGCGGCGCTTACCACCCAGTACGTGGAGCTGTTGAAGACGGAAGGGGTGGAGCTGGAATTCGGCGAGGACGCCATTGAGCGCCTGGCCGAAATTGCCGCCCAGGTGAACGAGCGGCAGGAAAACATCGGCGCAAGGCGGCTGCATACCGTGCTTGAGCGGCTGCTCGACACGCTGAGCTATGAGGCGCCTGACAAGACCGGCAGCGTGACCATCGACCGTGCGTATGTGGATGAGCACTTGGGTGAGCTGGTTGAGGATCCGGATTTGAGTCGCTACATCCTTTGATCCGCCCGTACCGTGGAAACACAGGGCCCGCCATCTGGCGGGCCTTTTTTTCGTTCTTCGCCGGGAAGCCCGCGCCTGACGTAGGTCGGGGCTACGCCTCCGACGCGCCGCAAACCCGGACACCCAGCGCCGGGCTTCGGCCGAACGCCGCGCCCTGCCGCCGCGGTGTCGCTTTTCGCGCGGCAGGGCATCCTGCCCTGACGCGCGCGCAATACATCCATGTATTGCTTGACGCGACACCCCGGCGCCAGGACGCGGCTCACCGCTACTTCATTGTCGGCGCTCCGGTAGGTCGGGGCTACGCCCCCGACTCCCCGCAAACCCGAATGTCCCCGCGCCAGTCACGTGGGCTAGTCATGCAGTTGCCGGGGGTGGGAGGGCGGTGGTAGCGTCGAAAGGGCGCAACCGGCGGGGAGGTCGGGACGCGGGCTTAGGTGCCGGCACAGGCCCTATGTAGTTGAATCCAAGGGGGTTTCATGGGATGTAAAGTGTGCAAAGGCAGGTTTATAACCTTGTCTTACAGCCCATTTTGTCCTCGAATTAGGTGTTAGATTCCGTGATCAACGTCAGTAAGGTTTCGTATGTGGCGGAGAGGGATATTGACCTGCTCCTTCTGGAAGAGATCAATGTTTCACCAAAGTTCTCTGCCTGGTTATTGGAAAGGGTCGGCCACTTGGCTCCATCAATTTCTTCCGCGGGTGCTTGGCACTCTGTCACGCACGCCCAGTTTGGTGAGTCCGATCTGATTTTGAAGTTTAGTTCCGGGTATGCAATTCTGATCGAGAATAAGATTGACGCCCCTGCTCAACCTGATCAAAGCGCTCGTTATCAGAAGCGCGGAGAGATGGGGCTTACTGCGGGCAGCTGGAGTAGTTACATATGTTGCATTATTGCGCCCGCACGATATTTGCAAAGCAATGCGGAATCTAAAAGTTACGACGCAAGAATTAGTTACGAGGAAATTCGAGACTGGCTCTTAGCTCAGAGCAATGAAAGGTCAGATTTTCGCGCAGGCATGTTAAATTCTGCAATTGAGCAGAATCGCAGGGGTTACAGCCCACTCCCCCATGATGATGTGACGGAGTTCTGGCTGTCTTACTGGCGATTGGCAAGTGAAAGCTTCCCATCACTTGAGATGCCTCGACCGGGAAATAAGCCAGTCAACTCCGATTGGCCAGACTTTCGACCGAGAGAGTTAGATAGCCGATTCAACATCGTTCACAAGATGGCACATGGGTACGTTGATCTCCAAATGAGGAACGCCGCTGGAAGGGTTGATGAGATAAAGCGGCTGGTCCGAGATCCCAAGTTGCAGGTGGTGACCGCGGGCAAGTCGGCCGCTATCCGCGTTGTGGTTCCTAAGGTTGACCGTTTTGTGTCGTTCCAGGCTCAACAGTCAAAGGTGATCGCAGCCCTACGCGCTGCACAGGAGCTGCTGTCTCTGGCCAAGAGCTTGGGCAATAAAATCTAACCATGCGTTCAAGCCGAAGCCGCTTCGTTCCACCAACCACATGGCAGGTAAAGCTTGCCATGTGGTTGGCTCCGCTACGCGTCTCGGCTTAACTTAGGTGTTAGACCTTAGGGAGCCTCGATGAACCACCTACTCATTCTAATGGTTGGTCTGCTGGCTGCATCCATAGCCCAAACAGCGAGCGCTAGATCGGGCTCGCCGAAGGAATCACGCTCCGAGTTCACCGTCGCCGGAGCACATATGGGCCAAGACTACTGGGCCATGCGCCGCATGTTTCCCCAAATGGAATGTGAGTCTTCCTGCGCTGACCGAACAATTGTGTACCTAGACCACCCAGGAACGTTATGGGTGAGTATCGGTGAAGGAAAAATAAACCAACTGGCCTTTTATTTTAATGTCGCTAGGGACGATGGTGTACGGCGTGATCTGATTCTTCGAGATCTCACTCGCCTTTATGGGAGGCCAAGAAAAGATAAAAACTGTAGCGTATGGGACCGGGCCGATGGTGCGATCCAGTTCTGTCCACTAGGCACTGGTGCAGTGGTTCATTGGAACGACATTAATTGGCAGCGCATCACCAGCGTGATCCCAGCGGTTGCTCCAGCAACTCCGTAGGTGCCGCGAGCAGGAAACAATAGATCTAGGTTCAGAAACCGGAGTTCCAACAATGTCCCTTCAACAACTCCTGGGTATAGAGCTGCCGATCATTCAGGCACCTATGGCGGGCGTGCAAGGAAGTGCACTGGCAGTGGCCGTGTCGAACGCTGGCGGGCTGGGATCACTGCCCTGTGCCATGCTCAGTTTTGATTCCATGCGCGATGAGCTGGCGGGGATCAAGCTCAAAACAGACAAGCCTTTCAACGTGAATTTCTTCTGCCATACGCCGCCCGTACCCGGTGCCGAGCGTGAGGCGGGGTGGCGAGCTGCGCTTTCGCCTTATTACGAAGAATATGGAATTGACGTAGACACCATTCCCACCGGACCGGGGGCCGCGCCTTTCAATATGGAGGCCGCGGACGTGCTGGAAGAATTCAAGCCCGCCGTGGTCAGCTTCCATTTTGGTTTGCCTTCGGCCGAATTGCTGGCGCGGGTGCGCGGTTGGGGCGCGAAGGTGCTGTGTTCGGCAACGACTGTTGAAGAGGCGCGTTGGCTCGAGACACAGGGAGTCGATGCCATCATTGCGCAAGGTCTTGAGGCGGGCGGACACCGCGGCATGTTCTTGTCAGACGACCTGACTACCCAGGCCGGAACGTTCGTACTGGTGCCGCAAATCGTGCACGCGGTGAAGCTCCCGGTCGTTGCTGCCGGTGGCATCGCGGGTGCGAAAGGCGTTGCGGCCGCCCTGGCGCTTGGTGCCGCTGGCGTGCAGGTCGGGACGGCCTATCTGCTCTGTCCTGAAGCGACCACCAGCGCGGTGCACCGCGCCGCACTGAAAAGCGAGCGCGCCCGCCACACGGCGGTCACCAACCTTTTCTCCGGTCGACCCGCGCGTGCCATCGTGAACCGCGTCATGAATGAGCTTGGTCCCATCAGTACTACTACACCCGATTTTCCTTTGGCTACCGCCGCCATTGCTCCCTTGCGCGCCAAGGCCGAGAGTCGAGGCTCCGGTGATTTCTTACGTCTATGGTCTGGTCAGAATGCGAGTGGATGCAAGGAGATACCAGCCGCGCAACTCACCCGTGAATTGGCCGCTGGCTTGTAGCAAACGCATCGTTACGCCCGTAGCTGGAATCTCTCTGCTGCAATGCAGCAAAATGGGTGATGCCTAAAGCTCCCTCTCCTGATTTCACCCCACCCCAGACTGCCCCCGCACTGAGCCCACGCCAGGTCGGTCTGATCCTGTTCGCGCTGACGCTGGGCGGCTTTGCCATCGGTACCGGCGAGTTCGCCGGCATGGGGCTGATGCCCAATATGGTCGCCTCGCTGGGCGTGACCGAGCCGCAGGTGGGGCACCTGATCAGCGCCTACGCGCTGGGCGTGGTGGTTGGTGCGCCGGTGCTGGCCATCCTGGGCGCGGGCTGGAAGCGCAAGACCCTGCTGCTGTCGCTGATTGGTTTTTACGCGCTGGGCAACCTGGCCAGCGCGCTGGGGCCGACCTACGGCAGCCTGCTGCTGTTCCGCTTCATCGCCGGCTTGCCGCACGGCGCCTACTTCGGCGTGGCGGCGCTGACGGCGGTGGCGATCAGCCCGGCGCACCAACGTGGGCGCGCGGTCAGCCTGGTGATGCTGGGTTTGACCCTGGCGATCCTGGCCGGCAATCCGCTGGCGACGTGGGCAGCCCAGGTGGTCGACTGGCGCTGGATCTACGTGGCGGTGGCGGTGATCTCGGTTGTCACCGCGGTGCTCCTGGCGGTGTGGCTGCCGGTGCAGGCCAACGGTCCGAAGGCGAATCCGCTGGCCGAGCTGCGCGCGTTCAACCGCACGCCGGTGTGGCAGGCGCTGGGCATCGGAGCGATCGGTTTCGCCGGCATGTTCGCGGTCTTCAGCTACCTGGCGCCCACCATGCTGGAAGTGACCGGGGTGTCGGCGGGGTGGATTCCGCTGGGCCTGGCCGGGTTTGGCCTGGGCGGGGTGATCGGCAATTTCGCCGGCGGATGGCTGTTCGACCGCTACGGGCTGCGCAGCGTCTGGGTGGTGCTGGCGTGGGCCGTGGTGGCGCTGCTGCTATTTCCGGTGATGGCCGGCAGCCTGCCCACGATCCTGCTGGCAACTGTCGCCATTGGCTTGCTGGGCGCGCTGGGGCCGATCCTGCAGTCGCATCTGATGGACGTGGCGGGCGAGGCGCAGACCCTGGCCGCGGCCTCGCACCATGCGGCGTTCAACATGGCCAACGCGCTGGGGCCATGGCTGGGCGGCATGGCGATCACCGCCGGTTACGGCTGGACCTCGACCGGCTATGTCGGTGCCGCCACCGCCGTGGTTGGACTGATGATCTACGCCTGGGCCAGCAGGACGGCGCGGGTGACCGCGCGCACGGCGGCAACGGTGCCGACCGCCGCTGCGGCCTGTGAAACCTGACGGCAGGGTTGATCGCGCATCAGAATTCCGTCTGGCCCGGCAGCAGCGCACGCAGCTCGGCTTCGGTGAGGTTGCGCCATTGGCCGGGCTTGAGATGGGCCAGCTTGACCGGTCCTATCCGCACCCGCACCAGCTGCTTGACCCGCAGTTTGAAGTGCGCCGCCATCAGGCGGACCTGGCGGTTGAGGCCCTGGACCAGGACGATCCGGAAGCCGTATTTGCCCAGCGGGCTGGTCCGGCACGGCAAGGTCATCTTGCCGTGGACGGGCACCCCGCGGGCCATGCCGCGCAGGGCTTCCTGGGTGACCGCGTTGTTCACGCTCACCAGGTACTCCTTCTCCAGCTTGTTCTCGGCGCGCAGGATGGCGTTGACGATGTCGCCGTTGCTGGTGAGCAGGATCAGGCCTTCGGAATCCTTGTCGAGCCGGCCGATCGGGAAGATCCGTTCCTGGTGATCGATGAAGTCGATGATGTTGCCCTTCACCGACGACTCGGTGGTGGAGGTGATGCCCACCGGCTTGTGGAGCGCGATGTAGACGTGGCGGCGCTTGCCGGGCGCGACGGTTCGCGTCTGCAGCGTCTGGCCGTCGATTGCGACGATGTCGTCTTCGCCCACTTCCGAGCCCACGCGCCCGCGCTGGCCATTGACCGTGACCCGGCCTTCGCCGATGAGGCGGTCGGCCTCGCGGCGCGAGCAGGCGCCGGTGTTGCTGATGTACTTGTTCAGGCGCATGCTGCGGGCGTTACCGGAAATCTTGAAGGGCGAGAAGTCTGGCAGATCGCGCGCGCGGGGTCATGGGGCGCGGGCATGCGACCACACCGGAACGGCTGGCCGTCGCCTACTCCCGGCGAATCAACATCCAGCATCGTCTGGTCTATCAAGTGCTCCAGGCCGAGCACACCGTTAAAGTCCTGAGAATGTGGACGCACTACGAGTAGACGGGCCATGACGACTCTGCATGTTGGATCAGTGCTGCTCTTCCTCCTCGGCCTGGCCCACTCGCTGCTGGGCGAGCGCTACATTCTCATCCGCCTGTTTCGCCGCGACCACCTGCCCAGGCTGTTCGGCGGTACCGCGTTCACCATCCGCACGCTGCGCTTTGCCTGGCACATCACCACGGTGGCGTGGTGGGGCATGGCGGTGCTGCTCTGGCAGGCCGCGTCGGGTGACCTGGGGCGTAGCCAGCTGCTGACCGTGCTGGGCTGGACGATGCTGCTGTCGGGAATGCTGCCGCTGGTGATGACCCGCGGGCGCCACCTGTCGTGGGTCGTGCTGTTCTTCGTCGGCGGCCTGGCTTTGTGGGCGGCTGGGTGAGAGGGCAGCCCCTTGCCGCTGTAACGTCTGTCAGGTTCTCCCTGGCCCGCTCGTCTGTATTCCATAACTTGGGCTGTGACGGGGATGGACATGGAACTGACAGGCACGCGGGGTGACGTATTTGGCTATGACCAGGCAGTGCTGCGATGGACCCGGGTTGGAGCGTGGTGGAAGCAGGGCTGGCGGATATATCGCGTAGCGCCGTTGCGGCTTCTGGTGTTGGCGCTGCTGCCCGTGCTGTTCGAAGCGCTTGTCCAGTTGACTCCGGCGGCGGGCATGGTGCTCTCCAAGCTCCTCACGCCAGCTGTCTCCGCTTGGGTGCTGGTCATGCTTGACCACAAGGTGCGCCATCACCGGTTCTCGCCCCGGATCACCGGCTGGCAGACAGCGCTGCGTTGGCGCCAGGTTGCGGGTTTGGCGCTGGCGAGCCTTGCAGTGTTCGGCCTGCAGGCGTCGGTGGCCGCCCTGATCGGCAACCAGACGCAGGCAATTGCGCTGGTGATGGGGGATGTTGCCGGTATTACGTTCTCCCGGGCACAGATGGCCTGCATCCTTGCTTCGGGAATGGGTCTGATGCTGTTCCTGTTTTTCGTCGGTCCACGGATGGTCCTGGATGGAATGCGGCTGTGGCCGGCGATCAAGGAGAACGCCCGGCTTCTCAAGCGCTGCTGGCAGCCAATGGTGCTCCACTCGCTGGTCATGGCGATGATGCTGGCCGGGCTGGTCTGGATGCCCTTGCTGCTGCTGGTGCTTCTGCCCGCAGGCCTATGCATCGGGTATGCGGCGTATCGGGACGTTTTCGCTCCGGTGCTGGACGCCTGAAGGGTGAAGTCGCCGTCTGACATCGATGTTGTTCTGCGCGACCACGGTTCGATGCTGTTCCGCATCGCAGCGGGGTACACGCGGACCAGTGCTGCCCGCGACGACCTGGTGCAGGACATGTCGGTCGCCCTGTGGAAGGCGTTGCCGGCGTACCGCGGCGATGGTCCGCTGAAAGCTTTCGTTGCCCGTATCGCACAGTTCACCGCGCTCGACCACGTGAGGCGCCGGGCCAACCGCACCGACTCCGCCAGCCTGGACGAGCATCTGGAATCCACTGCGCTGCGCCCCGAGCAGTACGCCGATGGGCTGCAGGAGCGCGACCGGCTGCTGGAGGCGGTACGCCGATTACCCGGCGGGCAAAGGGAATGCGTACTGCTTGTGCTGGAAGGTTTTGGCAACCGCGAGATCGCTGTAATCCTGGGCGTGGCCGACAACACTGTGGACCAGCGCCTGAGTCGGGCAAGGCAGAAATTGCGGGGCATGCTTGGAGACCGAAATGAGAAATGACGACTGGGGTGATCTTGTTGCTCAGTGGAGCGCGACTGACGCGCCTGATCCCGGTGTATTGCGGTCGCGCATGCGGCGATACCGGTGGCGGAATCGGATCGGCCTGGTGGGCGAATTTCTCGGCGTACTGGCGGTGCTGGTGCTGTCGGCATGGGCGTGGAGCCGGCAGTCCGAGTTGCGGTCATGGCTGGTGGTCGCCTGCACCGTGGTGGTGGCGTGGCAGGTGGGATACCTGCTGATACGCCAGCGCTATCGCCTGTTCGGCCTCCCCGCTGGCGGGCTTGTGGGAATGATTGATGCGGAGGTGCGCCGCGCGAAATTCGTGGTGGCGACGCTTTGGTTCGGCCTCGCCGGCGGTGTGCTGCTGATCCCGCTGGTGTTCCTGACGCTTCCGGCCATCCATCACCAGCACCTGGGCTCCGGATTCCTGATTGCCGCCGCGGGTTACGTTCCGTACGTGGTATTCCGGACCTGGCGACTGGTCCGCAAGATGGCGAGCCTGCGGGCGGAGCGAGACCGGCTCATGGGATGACGTGCTGCACCCCGGCCCAAAAGCCCGCCACCAGGCGGGCTTTTTCGTCCGCTGGAAAATTTGGTTAAAGTCCCGCCTGAAGTCGAATCGGGAGCTGCTTCAAGATGCTGATCACACTGGTGCGCTGGGTGCTGGCCCTGATGCTTGGATTCATCGCCTGGGGTGCCTTCTCGGCCGGGGATACGATCCCTTCCATTCCCATGTTTGCCGGCGCCCTGGTGGTGCTGCCGCCGGTCGGCAACCTTCTCGGACGCCTGGCGCGTCCGGTCAAACGACCCGCCGTGGCGATCGCGATCGGGTTCGTCCTGGTCCTGGGCGGCCTTGCGCTTGCCGGCCTCACTGCCGGGGGCGGCATGGCGCCTGATTCGCCGCATGCGGCGGACACCGTCACCGTCCCTGATGGGGGTGCCCAAGCCGGGTAATGATCGGTCCGTCCAGCACCGCCGCCAAGGCCAATGGAAGTGACTGGTCGCCAGTATGCTCACGGCGCAGAGTTGCAGCTCTATGTGCCCGCCCGCGGAGAACTTCGTCCCGGACAACGAATGGAACATATGACGATGGAACGTCTTGGAGGTGAAGGGTTGCAGCGGGTTGACCGCGGCGCGGCAGCCTTGGTGTCCGTGTCGTTCAACTTGGTGTTGCTGTGCTTTCTCAATGCCAGTTTGCGGTCGCCTGGCCCCCACGTGGCTCCGGCACATGACGTCATCCAGTTGGTCTGGATCGAAGAGGCACCGGATGCGTTGCCCCCTTCCACGGAGGTGGCCGTCCCGAAGCAGTCGAACCGCAGTGCGAGGGAAGCCGAAAAGGCGGCTCCAATGTTTGACAAGCCACTTGAAGCGGTGGAGGCAGAGTCGGGGAATGGCACCCAAACGCTTGACCTTTCGCTACCAGGTGGCGAACTGGTTTATTCCAGCCGGAGGATCTACGCGCCTGGCCCCTCACTGCCCTCGGCTCCCGAGCCTCGCGCACGTTTTGTGTTCGTGGATCGGTCGCTTGGGGGGACCATGCAGCGTATGAGCAAGAACAGGATGTGCGGGGAGCTGAAGTTCGCGTTGACAGATAGTCCTGAAAGTGCGGATGCGATCCTGGCGTCGATGAAAAGGATCGGCTGTGGTGAACGCGAATAGGAAGTCGGCGTGATCAGGGGCTGGAAGCTTCGTTTCCGGCCGGGAAGTTCTCCCGCCGGAATGTCCGCGCCCTGCCCATCCCACGCAGCTGAACCGCCAGCACGGCCGCCCACGACAGCACCAGCATCAGCCCGGCCGGGCGGGCGAGCAGGGCAGGCTCCAGCACGGCACCGATCAGCACCGCGGCTGTCAGCAGGTGCATCCCCAGCACGATCCACTTGTCCCTGTCCGGCACCAGGGTGCCAACGCCGGGCACGCGCATGCCGCGGGGGCAGTCGCGGCGCAGGTTGATCCAGGCGAGGAAGCCGATGATTTCCAGCATCATGCCGGTGAGCATCATCGGCAGGCCGATGGCGATGGCAAGCGTGCCGGCGAGGAACACTCCCTCCGACGACAGCGGCGCGGTGGTGCCGGCCAGGGTGATGGCGCAGGCGGCGCCGACGGCCAGCGTGCCCAGTCGCCACGCCCATACCAGCGCGGGGTTGCGGCGGTACAGCCGGCGCAGCGGCAGCCACAGCGAGGTGCCCACGAACAGCAGCGCGGGCAGCAGGGCGGAGACCACCAGCGGCTGCTGCAGGCCGGTGTAGATCCGCAGGGTGGCGCCGATGGTCAGCGACACCACGGTCAGTGCGATCCAGCCTCCGAGCCACCGGTCCGGGATTTTTTCGGTGCCCTGGAACATGGGCAGGGTGACGCTGCCCACGGCTGCCATCAGGCCCAGCACCGCGCCGAGCAGGCCGATGGTGGCGTGGGCATCGGTGATCGATTCCAGCGGCAACGGGGCGTCACCGCGGAGAATGGCGACCAGTACGGCACCGGCCACCGCGGTTACGGCCAGCGCCAGTACCGCCATCGCCAGGCCGGAGCGCAGCACCTGCTGGGCGCCGCGCTTCAGCAGCCCGGGCAGGGCAGCCGCGGCGAACACCAGGATCGGCACGGCCAGCAGCACGCTGGACACGCCCAGGCCGATGCGATGCATCTGCACCATGGAGACGGCAAACATCGCCAATCCGAGGTTGAACGCGACATGCAGCCAGGCGGCCGAGCGCCCCAGCGGCATGGGCGTGCCGGCGGCCACGGGCAGGAACTGCAGCAGGCTGCCGAGCATGGCGTTGCCCAGCACGCCCAGGGTGAACAGGTGCACCAGCGCCACGGTGTGCGGCGACCAGCGGCTGGCCAGGGCGGTCTCGCCATAAGCGAGGAGGAATGCGCCGGCCACCATTCCCCAGACGGGAACGCTCAACAACCAGCGCAGGGGCCTTTGCGGCGGGGGCGCCTGGGCGAAATCCAGGCCGCTCATGCCACGGCGGGGAAGCGCTCCGCGTCTTCGCGCAGGAAAATGAGGATGCGGGCGTGGCTGTCCGGGCTGGGTTCACGGCGCCATGCGCAGCCCTGCATCTCGAGGATGGGCAGCAGCGGAGTGGGCCAGAACGGGGTCAGGGCCTCGATGGAATCACCCGGAGTGAGCGCGTCGACCGCGTTGAGGAGGCGCTCCATGGGCTCAGGCGCCGGCAGGTGTCGCAGGTCCAGTTGGATGGGCATGCAGGGATCCGATAGTTGTCCGATGGGGACACAATGCCGGTTCAGCGTCGGCGGCTCCATGATGTGCATCAAGCGCGCGTGCCGCAGCGTGAAGGCACGGGCTATTCCAGGCGGCGGGCGATATGCCGCGGCAGGGCGAGTTCCTGCCAGCCCTGCGCCTGCACATGTCGCAGCACGTCGACCACATCGCCGCAGGTGCGGTCAACGGCATCAAGCAGCGGCACACCGCTGTCGATCCGCCCGGCCACCATCGCGGCGAACATGTCGCCCACGCCCTTCACCGGATGCGGCACCTGCGGGTGCTCCAGCACCTCGCGCACGCCGTCACCCACGATGGCCACCTGGATCCGGTCCGGCGGGCACAGCTCGGGCGCGGCGCTGGTCACCACCACCCAGCGGGTGGTGTCGTTGAGCAGGGCTTCGGCCGCGTCCAGGCACTCATCCAGGGTGCGCAGGCTGCGGCCGGTCAGCTTGCCGAGTTCGAAATGGTTGGGGCACAGGCCCTCGGCCAGCGGCAGCAGGTGGTCGCGCCACACCGGCAGCAGGGCCGGATCGGTATAGACGCCGTAGTCGTGGTCGCCGATCACCGGATCGATCTGCAGCCGCAGCGTGGGATTGATGCGCTGCATGCGCTGCACCCAGGCGGCCAGGGCCATGCCCTGTTCGGGAGAGCCGAGATAGCCGACCAGCACGCGGCGGGCGCGGGTGGCGGCCTGGCGCGCTTCCAGGTCATCAAGCAGGCCCTGGAACCAGTCCAGCGGCAGCGGGGCGCCATGCATGGTGGGGTAGTGCGGGGTGTTGCCGAACACCACCGTGGGCACCGGCGCCACGTGCAGGCCCAGCGCCTGCAGCACGGGCACGGCGATGTTGTTGCCCACGTTGCCGTAGGCCACCTGCGACTGCACCGAGACCACATCGATGATGCGCTCGCCCACGGGGGGCGGCGGAGTTGGCGGGCGGCTCACTCGCCCGCCTTCCTGCCGGCGAAGCCGGGCCAGTAGTCGCTGTCGGCGGTGGGGCGCGTGCCGAAGATCGCGGTGCCCACGCGCACGGTGGTGGCGCCTTCCTCGATGGCCATTTCGAAATCGCCGGACATGCCCATGGACAGCTCGTCCATGACGATGCCGTCGGGCGCGCTCTGGCGCAGGCGGTCACGCAGCTCGCGCAAGCGCACGAAGCAGGGGCGCACCAGGGATTCATCCGGTGAAAACAGGGCCAGGGTCATCAGCCCGCGCACGCGCAGCGAGGAGTAGGCCGGCAAGGTGCGCACGAAAGCTTCCACTTCCTCGGGCGGCAGGCCGAACTTGGATTCCTCGCCCGAGGTGTTCACCTGCACCAGCACGTCGATGGCACGGCCTTCCATCTGCAGGCGGCGGTCCAGCGTTTCGGCCAGGCGGGTGCTGTGCAGGGCCTGGAACTCGCTGATGAAGCGCGCCGCGTGCTTGGCCTTGTTGGTCTGCAGGTGGCCGATCAGCACCCAGCGCAGGTCGGCCAGGTCTTCCATGGCTTCCCATTTGTCCTGGGCTTCCTGCACCTTGTTTTCGCCCAGCTCATGGATGCCCAGCGCGTGGATGTCGCGTAGGCGGGTTTCATCCACGGTCTTGCTGACCGGCAGCAGGCGGACTTCGGAAGGATCGCGGCCGGCGCGCTGGCAGGCGGCGGCGATGCGGGCACGGATCGCGTCGAGATTGGCCCCGAGATTGGCAGCGGGATCGTTATTGGTCATTCCCCAAGTTTACGCCCCCACCCTTTGGGGTAGGAGCGCGCCATGCGCGCGAAGCCGCGTGAATCCCGGCGATGCGGGGTAGCTCCGGCCACGACGCGGTTACCGACGCCTCGCGGCAATGCCATGTGTCACGCGGTTTCGCGCGCATGGCGCGCTCCTACGCGGGGTGTGTGTAGGCGTTGACATGGGTTCCGGCACACTCTTGTTTTCCGCGAAGGATGGGACGCCATGGCCGGTGCCAGCCTGCTCACCCTGCTCGACGATATTGCTTCGATCCTCGACGACGTCTCCATTCTCACCAAGGCCGCGGCCAAGAAAACCGCCGGGGTGCTGGGCGATGACCTGGCCCTCAACGCCCAGCAGGTGACCGGGGTGCAGGCCGACCGCGAACTGCCGGTGGTATGGGCGGTGGCCCGCGGCTCATTCCTCAATAAGGCGATCCTGGTGCCAGCGGCGCTGGCGATCAGCGTGTGGCTGCCGTGGGCGATCACGCCGCTGATGATGGCGGGCGGCGCCTTCCTCTGTTACGAGGGTGCGGAGAAGCTGGCGCACCGGTTCCTGCATCCCAAGCAGGTGCAGGAGCGCAGGCAACAGCATGCGGAACATAACGCCAACCAGGCGGTGGACCGGGTGGCGGCGGAGAAGGACAAGATCCGCGCCGCGATCCGCACCGACTTCATCCTTTCGGCGGAGATCATCGTGCTGTCGCTGGGCGTAGTGGGCGGCGCGCCGTTCTCGCAGCAGGCCATGACCCTGGTGGCGATTGCGCTGGGCATGACGGTGGGCGTGTACGGGTTGGTGGCGGGCATCGTGAAGCTGGACGATTTCGGCCTGTGGCTGTGCCGCCGGGAGGGGGCGTTGGCGGGATTCGGGCGTTGGATCGTGACCGCCGCCCCCTGGCTGATGAAGACGCTGACCGTGGTGGGCACGGCGGCCATGTTCCTGGTCGGCGGCGGCATCTTCGTGCACGGCATTGGCGCATTGCAGGCGCTGCTGGACCAGCTCTCACCCGATGGCGCTGCGGGCGCGCTGGTCAGCATGTTGGGCAACGGCGTGGTCGGCATCGTGGTGGGCGCCGTGGTGCTGGCAGTGGTGGAGTTGTTCGGGCGGCTGCGCCGGGGCGGCAAGGATCCGGAGGGTCCTTCGCCGGACGTGACGCCTGCCGGCTGAACGGCTGCTTTCGCGCCGCGTCGACGTTCACCGGCGTGCCCGCGGGACGGGCCTAGGCTCGAAAGATCATGCTCATCTCTGCGCCCTTATCCATGCTTGTTTCCGCCGTCCGGCGCGTGGCGGTGGGCGCAGCATTGTCCATCTTGCTGCTGGCCTGGAGCGCGCCCGCCGATGCACGCACGGTGTGGCGCTGCGTGCGTGATGGCACGGTCAGCATGGCCACGGCGCCGGAACCCGGTTCGCAGTGCGAGGCGCTGGTGATCGAGGACGATCCGGTGCAGACGCCCAACCTGTGGGGCGCGATGGGCGAGGTCAGCGGCACCCTGTATGAGCTGGAGCAGGACGGGGTGCTTATCTACACCACGCGCCAGCTGCCCGGGGCCCGGCCCTATCTGCGCTTCACCGTGCAGACCCCGCCGGGCGAGACTGCGCACGCCGGCCTGGGAAGATTGGGGCCTCCGCAGCTGCGCACGTTTGCAGAGGAGTTCCGCCGGGCGGCGGAGGCAACCGGGCTGGACGAGTCCTGGTTGCGCGCCGTTGCCCACGCGGAGAGTGGATTCAGCGCCGATGCGGTGTCGGACAAGGGCGCGGCGGGCGTGATGCAGTTGATGCCCGGTGTGATCGCTGACTACGGAGTGGATGATCCGTTTTCCGCCGGGCAGTCGATCCGCGCCGGGGCGCGTTACCTGCGCGACCTGGTGCGCCGATATGACGGCAATGAGGTGCTGGCACTGGCCGCGTACAACGCCGGGATCGGTACCGTGGCCCGATACGGGGGCGTGCCGCCCTACCGGGAAACGCAGGATTACCTGGGCAAGGTGCAGGCGCTGCGCCTGCGTTACCGCGACGCAATGGGGAAGGGGCCATTGCGCGTGGCCCAGTGATGGCCGCGGGTGCTGCGGGCACCGGCTGTTGGAGGGTTCCCGGCTTCCCGCGCATACTCGGGCGTTGTCCGGGTTTGGGGAGTGATCACCATGGTTGATGGCGGCTGGTCCAGGCGCGAAGTACTGGCGGCAATGGCGGCGGGCGCCGCAGCAGGGCTGGTGCCTTGGCGCGTGCGGGCGCAGGACGCCGCGCCGCTGCTGCTGCGCGATGTGCGGGTGATCGACGGCACCGGTGAACCGGCCCGCCACGCCGATGTGCTGGTGAAGGATGGCCGGTTCGTGCAGATCGGTCGTGTGGGCCGCAGCGAGTCCCGCGGCGCGCGCGTGATCGCCGGCGGCGGCCGGGTGCTGGCGCCGGGCTTCATCGATCTGCACACCCACGGCGATCCGCTGCAGCGCTCCTACCAGCCCTTCCTCGCCATGGGCGTGACCACGGTGGTGCTGGGCCAGGATGGCGGCAGCCCGGGCGCCGGCAGCGATGGCAGGCGCCGGCTGCCGGACTGGATGGCGGAGGTTGAAGCGGCCGGCCCCGACATCAACGTGGCCACCTGTTCCGGACACGGCACCCTGCGGCGCCAGGCGGGCATTGGCGATGACACCCGCGTGCCCTCCGCGGCGCAACTTGCGCAGCTTGTGGCGCTGCTGGAAGAAGACATGGCCGCGGGTTCGTTCGGGCTCTCCACCGGGCTGGAATACGTGCCCGGCATGTACGCCGAACCGGAGGAGATCGCGGCGCTGGGCCAGGCGGTGGCGCGCCACGGCGGCGTGGCCATGAGTCACATGCGCTCGGAAGACGATGACCGGGTGGAGGATTCCATCCGCGAACACATCGAAGCCAGCCGACCGGCCCGCACCCATATTTCGCATCTGAAGGTGGTGTACGGGCAGGGGGTCGAGCGCGCTGAGCGGCTGCTGCAGACGCTGGAGGAATATCGCAGCGCGGGCGTGGAACTGACCGCCGATGCCTACCCGTATACGGCCAGCTATACGGGCGTTGGCATCCTGTTTCCCGAATGGGCGATGCCGCCCACCGATTACACCGAGGTGCTGGCCTCCCGGCGCGACGAACTTCGCGCGGCGCTGGAAGCACGCATGATCCGTCGTGGCGGACCGGAAGCGCTGCTGTTCGGCAGCGGTCCCCATGCGGGCCGGACGCTGGCGCAGGTGGCCGAAGCCGCCGGCCAGCCGTTTCCGGATGTGCTGCTGGAGATCGGTCCGCGCGGCGGCAGGGCGGCGCACTTTGTGATGGATGAGGCGCTGCAGGCACGGTTGATGCTGGATCCCTACGTGGCCATCGCCAGCGACGGCTCTCCCGGCGGAAGCCATCCGCGCGGCGCGGGCACGTTCGCCAAGTGGATCGAGGAGTTCGCGGTGCGCGATGGGCTGGTGACGCTGGAAGAGGCCGTGCGCAAGTGCACCGGGCTGCCGGCATCGATCCTGCGCCTGTCCGACCGCGGCGTGGTGCGCGAGGGCGCAGTGGCCGATCTGGTGCTGTTCGACCCGGCGCGGGTGCGGGCGCGGGCGGATTACGTGGACCCGACCGCGCAGGCCGAAGGTTTCGACCTGGTGGTGGTGAACGGCGTTCCGGCATTCGAGGACGGCGAGCGTATTGCGGCCGCCGGCCGGATGCTGAGGCATGGGGATGCGCGCGCGGCCCGATAGAATGCGCCGATGCAAAAAGAGCACATAGACGTGGCGGTGATCGGTGGCGGTGCCGCCGGCCTGATGTGCGCACAGGTCGCTGCTGCGCGCGGCCTGCGGGTGCTGGTGCTGGAAGGCTCCAACCGGGTCGGCAAGAAGATCCTGATGTCCGGCGGCGGGCGCTGCAATTTCACCAATACCGGCACCGGGCCCGAGAACTTCATCTCCACCAACCCGCATTTCTGCAAGTCGGCGCTGGCCCGCTATTCGCCGTGGCACTTCCTGGAGATGGTGGAGCGGCACGGCATTGCCTGGCACGAGAAAGAGCTGGGCCAGCTGTTCTGCGACGAGTCGTCCAAGCTGATCGTGAAGATGCTGCTGGACGAGTGCGAGCGCGTGGGCGTGCGCGTCGAGACCCGCTGCGACATCACCGCGGTCAACGTGCAGGACGACGGCCGCTTCGATATCCGCAGCCGGCTGGGCACCACAGTGGCCAACCGGGTGGTGGTGGCGAGTGGCGGGCTTTCCATCCCCAGCATGGGCGCCAGCGGGTTCGGCTATGAGCTGGCCAGGCAGTTCGGCCACGAGGTGCTGCCCACCCGCGCCGGGCTGGTGCCGCTGACCCTGAGCGGCCGCCACCAGGAGCGGCTGGCCGAGCTGGCCGGGGTGGCCCTGCCGGTTGAGGCCCACAGCAACGGACAGAGCTTTCGCAACGCCATGTTGCTGACCCACCGCGGGGTCAGCGGGCCCTCGATCCTGCAGATCTCCTCGTACTGGCAGCCCGGCGATGAACTGCGCCTGGACCTGCTGCCGGGCACCGATGCGCTTGATTTGCTGCAGCACTGGCAGGCCAAACGCCCGGACGCGGAGCTGAAAACCCTGCTGGGCGAGGTGATGCCGCGCCGCTTTGCCCAGCGCCTGTGCGAACACTGGTTCACCAGCCAGCCGATGCGCCGCTACACCCCGGCGCAGCTGGGAGACATGGCCGCCACGCTGTCGGCCTGGCCGCTGGTGGCCAGCGGCACCGAGGGCTACCGGACCGCCGAGGTGACCCTGGGCGGGGTGGATACCGACGAGGTGTCGTCTTCCACCCTGGAATCCAGGCGGGTGCCGGGGCTGCATTTCGTTGGCGAGGTGCTGGATGTGACCGGCTGGCTCGGCGGTTACAACTTCCAGTGGGCCTGGGCATCGGGCCATGCGGCGGGGCAGGCGGTGTAATCTTCGGTCCCCTGTTATGGAGACTGCCATGTCCATCGCGTCCGTCCGGATCCTGCTCGCCAGCCTGTTTGCCGCTGCCCTGGTCAGCGGCTGCGCCGATCCCGGCCCGCCGCCCGGCGGCACGGTGGCGCAGATGGAGCAGATCGAGATCCGCGAGGGGCAGGGCGATGTGGCCGAAGCCGGCGATGAGGTGACGGTGCACTACAGCGGCTGGGTCTACGACGAGCGCGAGGCTGACCGCCGCGGCGAACCCTTCGACAGTTCGCTCGAGCGTGACCAGCCGTTCGTGTTTCCGCTGGGCGCCGGCCGCGTGATCCGCGGCTGGGACGAAGGCGTGGCCGGCATGCGCGTTGGTGGCCAGCGTGAGTTGCGCATCCCGGCGGAGATGGCCTATGGCCGCCGCGGCGCCGGCGCTGTGATCCCGCCGAACGCTTCGCTGGTGTTCGAGGTCGAGCTGCTCGAGGTCCTCAAGGGCCAGTAACCCCGGTCCGGGGCCGGCAAGGGCCGGCCGTATGCTGCAGCTTCACCTGGCCGCTGGCAGGATCACTCCATGGCCTACACCCGTGACTACGCCGCCGAAGAGCCCAGCCGATCCGAAGTCGACGTGCTGGACGGCATCACCGTGCTGGAATTCGGCGCGCCGTGGTGCGAACACTGCCAGGCCGCCCAGCCGGCACTGGAGCGCGCCCTTGCCGGGCGCGACGAGCTGGCGCACCTGAAGATCGAAGACGGCAGCGGACGGCCTCTGGGGCGCTCGTTCCAGGTGAAGCTGTGGCCCACGCTGGTGGTGCTGCGCGATGGCGCGATCGTCGCCCGTCTGGTCCGTCCGGCGCCCAACGAGATCGAACACGAACTGGGACGGCTGTAAACCGCAGCCGTCGATATCTGGATGAAGGAGATCGCACCCGAATGAGGATTCCCAAGGACACCCTGATCATCGTCGCCGACGGCGGAGGCGCGCGGCTGTTGCGCAGCGTGGGCGGCGTGTTTGAGCACGAGCTTGTCCAGGTGGACAGCCTCACCCCGCAGAACCTGGATGACGACGGCCCCGCGGGCTCCATGCCGACCGAAACCCGTGGCGAAGAGATGGACGAGGCCACCTTCGCCAAGCAGCTGGCCAACCATCTCAATGCGCTGGTGCTGAAGAATGGATTCGAGCACGCGGTGCTGATCGCCGATCCCCAGACCCTTGGGCAGATTCGCCCCAGCCTGCACAAGCAGGCCAGCGAGCGGCTGCTTGCGGAGATTCCGAAAAACCTGACCAACGCTCCGATTCCGGACATCGTCCGGGCCCTGTCCTGACCCCGGCGCCCGGATGCGGCGATACTTCCGGGTCATGCCTGTCGGGGAGTCGAGGATGCAGACCGTTGTTGACCGGAAGATGTTGAACCGCGCGCTGCCGCCGTTGGCGCTGGCCCTTTCACTGGCCGTGGCCGGCAGCGCCAGCGCAGGCGATCCGCAGGACCAGTGGTGGGAGCGGCTGCAAGCGCTGTGCGGCAAGGCCTACGCCGGGCAGCTGGTACGGGCGCCGGAAGGGGATGACACCTTCCGCGATCGCAATGTGGTCATCCACGTGCGTGACTGCAGCAGCAACCGGGTACGGATCCCGCTGGTGATCGACGATGACCGCTCGCGGACCTGGGTGCTGAGCCGCAGCGCTGACGGAATCGAGCTGCGCCACGATCACCGCCAGGCTGACGGCAGCCCGGATACGGTCACCATGTATGGCGGCATCACCACCAACACCGGCAGCGCCGATACCCAGATGTTCGCCGCCGATGACCAGACCCGCGAGGTCATCCCCGGCAGCGGTCAGCGCAGCGTGTGGCTGATGGAGATCCACCCGGATGGACGCTTTGTCTATGCGGGCAACCGGGTGGGTACAGAGCGCGGGTTCCAGGTGGATTTTGATCTGTCCCGGGCAGTGCCTGCGCCTGAAGCTCCCTGGGGCTGGGAAGACTGACCTTCGCCGGGGGTCCTGGCGCGTGTTACCTGCGGTCCCGTGCTTGTGGCAGGCCGCGTGCCTGCCACTGCACGGCGAGGCCCTTGCCGGCCCGCTTGGCTGCGTACTGCGCCTGGTCCGCGCGCTGCAGGGCCTGTTGCAGTGACACTTGCGCCGCGTCGGCGATGTAATAGCCCAGGCTGCAGGAGGCATGCCGGGTCTGGTCGGCGGCGCCCGCGGCCGTTTGCCGCGTGGAAGCACTGACCGCGCCGATAAGCTTCGCGGCCACTGTTTCGGCCGCGCCCGCGTCGGACACATGGCGCACGATCACCGCGAACTCATCCCCGCCAAGGCGTCCGATGATGTCGTCCGCCCGCAGGCTCTCGCGGACCCGGGTGGCTACTTCCTGCAGCAGCCCGTCGCCGGATGCGTGGCCCAGGCTGTCGTTGATTTCCTTGAAGTCGTCCAGATCGAAGAAGAATACGCCCAGCGGGCGTCCCTGGCGTGCGGCTTCCTTCCAGGCGTGGCCGCCGTGCGCCTCGAAGCCGGCACGGTTGAACGTACCGGTCAGCGGGTCCTGTTCGGCGCGACGCACCAGTTCCTGACGATGGGCCTTTTCCAGGGTCACGTCGCGCAGCATCACGTGCACGCCATCCACGTGCCCGTCCTGGTCGCGCTGGGGGATGAACACCGCATTCCAGGTGCGGATAGCCGTGTCGCCCGGATCGTCGAAGTCCACGCTGTGTTCGACTCCCGCGCGGGCCCGCTCCAGGCCCTCGGCGAAATATTTCGCCACCGAGTTGCTGATCAGTTCAACCAGTGGCTGACCGATGATCTGCTCGACCGACCGCTGCAGCTCGTCCGTCCAACCGGAGTTGATGAACTCCACCCGCATGTCGCGGTCCACGAACATCAGCAGCAGCGGCAGCGCATCGGCCAGGGTGGCCAGGCGCCGGTCGCCGCGGCGGCGGGCCAACTCGGCCAGGTGTTCGCGGGTAAGGTCCTGGACGGTGGCGAAATAGCCGCTGATCCGACCGTCGATGATCATCGGCGAGGCATGCACCGTGCACCAGACGGTGCGCCCGTCGATATGCATGTAGCGCTGGCGGCCGGAGAACTTCTCGCCGGCGCGCCAGGTGCGCTCCCACTGTTCTGCCACCCGCTCACGGTCCTCCGGGTGGACTGCTTCCAGCCACCCATTGCCCAAAGCCTGCTCCTGGGAGACTCCGGCCAGCGCCTGCCAGGTACGGTTGACATAGGTGCAGCGGCCCTGGGCATCGGTGCGCATCAGGCCGAGCGGGGCGGCGTCGTTCACCGCTTCCAGTTCGGCGGTCTTGGCGCGCAGTTCGCGTTCGATGCGCTGCCGGTCGGTCACATCATGGGCGAGCCCCAGCACCAGTTGCTCTCCCTCGCGGTCGATCAGGCGATTGTGATAGCGCCAGATCCGCAGCTCACCGTCGACTATCACCGGCACCAGGCCGTGGTCCGCGCCGCGTTCGTGGATGCGCCCCAGGTAGGCGTCGACCTGGTCGTGGGCGGCCGCGGGCACGAATCCATGTAGCCGCCGTCCCACCAGCGCTTCCGGTGCAAGGCTGAATGCTTCTGCCGCCGCCGGATTCACCGACAGCAGCATGCCGCCAAGCGAATGGGTGCAGATCAGGCCCATGCTGTGATCGAAGATGTCGCGGTAGCGGCGCTCGCTTTCCGCCAGCTGCCTGCGTGATTGCAGCAGTTCTTCGCGTGCCTGCCGATCGCGGTTTTCCAGTTCCTGGCGGGCTTGGGCCAGACGCAATGCGCGGTCGATCACCGCAGGCTTGGCCTCGGATTTGCGCAGGTAGTCCTGGGCGCCGGCGGCGATGGCCCGCTCGCCAAGGTCCTCGTCGCGCCCGGTCAATACCACGACCGGCAACTCCGGGTAGCGACCCACGATCGCTTCCAGGCCCTGCAGTTCCTCGCAGTCGGGCAGTCCGAGGTCGAGCAGGACCGCGGCGTAGCGGCCGCTTTCTAGCATCCGCAGCGCCGCTTCCAGCGACTGCGCATGTTCCACCTCGCGCGGGGGATTGGAGGCGCGACGCAACAGGGCCGAATACAGCGCGGCATCGCTGCGCGTGTCGTCTACCAGCAGGATCGTCCCGGCCTGTCCCATCGCGCGAGATCCTACCCCACGTGCCGGCAATCGGGCCGGGCGTGGGTCATCCAGGCGTCGCCGGCGGCCGGGGACATCAGGAGCCGGCAGGCGTGAGCTTGAACAGCTTGCCGTTGGCACCTTGCCCGCCGTCTTCCAGCAGCCAGATCGCGCCGTCCGGACCCTGTTCCACTTCGCGGATGCGGGTGTCCATGTCAAAGCGCTCGGCTTCGCGCGCCGATTCGCCGTCGAACTCGATCCGCACCAGCGACTCGGAGGACAGGCCACCGATGAAGCCACTGCCGCTCCAGTCCGGGAACATCCCGCCGTCATAGATGATGAAGCCGGCCGGAGAAATCACCGGGGTCCAGGTGATCACCGGGGCGCGGAACTCGGGGCGGGTGTCGTGGTTGGGGATCGGGCGGCCGTCGTAGTGATCGCCGTTGGAAACGATCGGGTAGCCGTAGTTAGCGCCGCGCTCCACCAGGTTCAGTTCGTCACCACCCTTGGGGCCCATCTCGTGGTTCCACAGCCGGCCCTGGGCATCGAACACGAAGCCGAGCGGATTGCGGTGGCCCAGCGACCACACTTCCGCGGCCACGCCGCCCTGGTCGGCGAAGGGATTGTCAGCGGGGACCGAGCCATCTTCATTCAGGCGCAGGATCTTGCCCATGTTCGACTGCATGTCCTGGGCCGGATCGAACTTCTGCCGGTCGCCGGAGCTGATCCAGAGCATGCCGTCGTGGAAAGCGATGCGGTGCGCGTAGTGGCCCTGGCCGCTGACCTTGGGCACCTGCCGCCACACCACTTCCAGATTCTCAAGCGAGCCGTCGCCGCTGCCGTCCAGCACCAGCCGCGCACGGGCCACCGCCGCGCCGGCGGTATTGCCTTCGCCGGCCTCGGCATAGCTGATGTAGACCAGCGGGTTGCTCTGGAAGTCAGGGTGCAGCACCACGTCGCCCAGGCCGCCCTGGCCGCCGTGCACCACCTCGGGGACGCCGCGGATCTGGCCGGTGATGTCGCGCTGGGGGTCGTACAGGCGCAGCGTGCCCGGCTTCTCCGTCACCAGCAGGCGGCCATCGGGCAGGAAGGTCATGGCCCATGGCTCATTGAAGCGGCTGATTTCCTCCATCGTAAAGGGGCGCCCGGAGCTGGCCGCGGCGCGTTCCGCCGCCTCGGCAGCCGGCCCTTCCAAGTTGACGGGCACTTGGTTGCCGCCGCAGGCGCTGGCCAGGAGGGCGGCGCAGGCGGCCGCCAGCAGGTGTCGGGTCATGGTGCTCTCCGTATCCGGACGGGTGAAATGACAGGAGCGCATAAGATACCGGCAAGTAAAGGTTGTGTTGTATTCAGTCCTCCGCGCTCCGTTCCCCGGAACGGCGTCTGCGAGCGTCGGCGCGCAGTGGCGCGCTCTATTGGCTCCAATGCCGACCCGGTCACGTCGGGACCTAGCTGCTGTCCGGCGGCTTTTGGTTAAAAGCGCGTGGACAGTGCGAACGCCGGCCCCCGCGCGGTTCATTTGGGCCCAAGCAGTCTCGGCGCCGTGCGGAGCGACACGGTCCGCGCTTTTGATTTCAACTGGAGAGACTGCATGAACAACGTACGCAAGCCCCTGACCGGCCTTCTCGCCCTCGGCTTTGCCCTTGCCATGCCGATGGCCTTCGCCCAGGAAGCCGACGACCTCGGTCAGGAGCCGACGGCGCCGACCGGCCAGCCTGCCCCCCAGGGCCAGGTGAGCTGGAATGACCTGGACAGCGATGGTGACGGCAACCTCAGCCGCTCCGAAGCCGCGGGCCTGGCGCAGCTGGCCTCGGTCTTTGACCAGGCCGACGCTGACGGCGACGGCGTGCTGACGCCGCAGGAGTACCAGGCCTGGGCCGCTTCGCAGGGCGCAGGCGCCCCGCCGCCTCAGGAAGACTGAACCCGCCAGAGCGATCCCGCAAGGATTGATCCGGCGGATGAAGCATTGGCTTCATGCGGGCGGGGCGGCCATCTGGTCGCCCCGCCTTTTTTCTGTCCCGTAAAATGCGCGGATGACAGAACAAAGCGAATCCAGCATCGGCCTGGTCGGCTTCGACGCCGATGACACCCTCTGGCGCAGCCAGGACTTCTTCGATCAGGCGCAGCTGGAGTTCGAGCACATCCTCGGCCGCTACGTGGACCTTGACGACAGCCGTGCGCGCCAGCGCCTGTATGCGGTGGAGAAGGGCAACATCGCGCTGTTCGGCTACGGCGTGAAGGGCATGGCGCTGTCGATGATCGAAGCGGCCATCGACATCACCACAGCGCGCATCGACGCCGCCGACATCGGCCGCATCCTGCGCCTGGCCAAGGACATGCTGCAGCACCCGGTGGAACTGCTGCCGGGCATCCGCGAAGCGGTGGAGGCGGTGGCCGCCCGTTACGAGGTGGTGCTGATCACCAAGGGCGACCTGTTCCACCAGGAAGCCAAGGTGCGTGAATCGGGTCTGGCGGCGCTGTTTCCGCGGATCGAGATCGTCAGCGAAAAGGATCCACAGACCTATGCCCGGGTGCTGGGCGAATTTGGCCTGCCCGCGCACCGCTTCCTGATGATCGGCAATTCGCTGCGCTCGGATGTGGCGCCGGTGCTGGAGCTGGGCGGCTGGGCGGTCCACATGCCCTACCACGTGACCTGGGAGCACGAGATGGAGGCGGATCTGGGTGGGCACGCCGCGCGGATGCGCGAAGCCCCCAACCCTGCTTCCCTCCCCGCAGTGGTGGAAGAGATTGCCGCCGCAGCCGGTGCTGCCGCGGCCTGAACCCGGGCCAGCGGGGGCCTGTGGGTTATAAGCCGGTTCACCATTGCCGGGGCATGGTGGATCCATCGCCCCGCCGCCCGCCGGGGAACCATGCGAGGAGTCCGCACATGTCCATTTCCTTCCGTTGGCTTGCTCCCCTGATCCTGGCCGCCGGTTTCGGCGCCGCCGCGCTGGCTCCGGCCCCGGCCCGTGCCAGTGACGACCTGGTCCGCGTGATTGTCGACGTGGCCGATGTGGTGCTGCGCGGTGGCTCGCCTTATTACCGCCATGGCAACTACGGGCACAACGACCGGCTGGTGATGGTTCGCGACCGCCACGGGCGGCCGGTGTATTACCGCCAAGTGCCCCGCAACTACCGTGCCGGTTACCATCCGTCGCAGTTCCGTGGCCCGCCGCCGCACGCCCGTGCCCGCGGCCACGCCAAGCAGCGCAACGGCAACTGCGACCGCAATGGCCGTTGCAGCGTGCGCTACTACGACCCGCGCTTTGACCGCGATAACCGCGGCAAGCGCAACCGCCGGGACAACCGCTGGTGAGCGGGCGCAGGCGACAACCGCTGGCGGGTACCGACGCCATGCATCGCGGGCAAGCGGGCTCCGGCAGCAGGGCATTGCAGATGCTTGCCGCGGCGGCCGTCGCCGCCCTGCTTGCCGCGTTGCCTACAGGCCCGGCGCAGGCGCAAGCGGAGCTGGATTGCCGGCTCAGTTTCAACATGAGCGGCTGGTCGGTGTTCTACAAGACCGCCAGCGGTACCGGAACGGTGAGCTGCAACAACGGGCAAAGCATGCCGGTGACGATCGAAGCCCGCGGTGGCGGACTGAGTTTCGGCAAGTCGCGGATCGACAACGGCAGCGGCACGTTTTCCGGCGTCAAAAGCATGCGCGAAGTGCTGGGCGGCTATGCGTCGGCCGAAGCGCACGCGGGCGCGGTGCGTTCAGCCAACGCCCGGGTGGTGACCAACGGGCCGGTCAGCCTGGCCCTGGCCGGCACCGGCGATGGCTGGGACGTGGGCGTCGCGTTCGGCTCGTTCATCATTTCCGAGCGTTGATCGGCGGCGCTCCTGGCGCTGTTGCGGCACAATCGGCCGCTGCGAAACACGTATGCCGCGGGCGAGCTGCTCGTGCTGGCTGGAGTCCGGTTGACCGGTACCCTGGCGCCCGGGACGGTGGTGGGCCAGTAGCCGGTGAGCGAGGAATGATGGACAGATATTGCAGACATGCCCTGTTGATTGGCCTGTGCCTGGGCATGGCACTCACGGCCAATGCCAGCGCCCAGGACACCGCGACGGTCCCGCCGCCGCCGGAACGGCAGCAGAAGGGTCAGCTGGACCAAGAGCAGTTGGATCAGGAGCCGGCGGATCCCGATGAGGACGACGGGCAGGAAGAAGCCGGACCGGAAGAAGTGTCGGCCACCGGTGACGTCTGGCTTGACGCCCGCCTGGCAGATGTCGGCCGCTATGCGGGCCGCCACCGCGAAGCGTTTATCGATGAGATGGTGCGGTATCTCGGCGCTGCGCGGGGACCGCTGACTGCGTTGATGGACGAGTCGGAATGGGAGCCGGGCGATGTGTATTTCGCCTGCTCGTTGGCCCGGGTGACCGGCCGCTCATGCGGGTTGATCGTTGACCTGCGCGAACAGCAGCCGGCCGCCAGCTGGAACACGCTGGCCGCCGGATTGGGTGCCGGTCCGGGGAGCGAAGCCTTTGCCCGCCTCAAGCGCGGCGTAGTCCACAGCTACCAGCGCTGGGGCAGGCCGCTGGAACTGGATGAAGAGCTGTCGCGGACCTTCCCGGATCACGGCCAGCCGCCCATCCAGCCGGCATTGGGCGACGGGGAGCCGTTCTAGCAGATCACTTGCGCGGCTTGGCCGGCACGAATGGCGACACCGGATCGCTGGCGGGGAAGGTTTCCTCCAGCGCCTCGTCCTGGTTGCTGTCAGCGTGGCTATGGCGCGCGCGACGCTCACTGGCTGTTTCGGCATTGCCGCGCCCACCGTCTTCAGCCGGCAGGTCCTTGCGATCTCGACCCATGGGAAGCACCTCGCTGACTTGGGATGACAATCGTCTGCCGCTTGACGTTGTGGTGGCGTGACCGTGGGCCCACACGGCCGTGACGCGGCATCCACGCGGGCCCTGCCATCGTTTCTGTCCCGGTCAACGGCGGGGCATATCAGCGCCTGAGCCGCACGCCTGGCATCACAGCCGCGCGATCACATTGACTGACCCGAGGAGCGCCCCATGGCCCGGCCGATCTGGACTGGAACACTGTCGTTTGGATTGCTCAACATCCCGGTGCGGCTGATGGCCGGCGAACGTCGCGTGGACCTGAGTTTCCGCATGCTCGACAGCCGCAACAATGCCCGCGTTCGCTATGAACGGGTGAACGAGGAAACCGGCGAGGAAGTGCCGTGGAAGGAGATCGTCAAGGCGTTCGAGTACGACAAGGGCGCCTACGTGGTGATCGAGGAAGAGGATATCGCCGCGGCTGCGCCCGACCGCAAGGAAACGATCGATATCGATACCTTTGTCGACGTTGCATCGATCGGGGTGGAATACTTCGACAAGCCGTACGTGCTCGAGCCCGCGGCGAAGGCGGAGAAAGGCTATGTGCTGCTGCGCGATGTGCTGGCCCGCACCGGCAAGGCGGGCATCGGCCGGGTGGTGATCCGCACCCGCGAATACCTGGCTGCGGTGCTGCCGCGCGGGGACGCGTTGGTGATGATGGTGCTGCGCTTTTCCCAGGAGCTGGTGGACCCTGAGGAGTACCGCCTGCCCGAGGGGAAATCCGACAAGTGGAAAATCACCCCGCGCGAGGTGGAGATGGCCGAGCAGCTGATCACTTCGATGGCCGGCGAGTGGGAGCCGGAGCAGTTCAAGGACGACTTCCGGATCCGCCTGCAGCAGGTGATTGAACAGCGGGTGCGCTCTAAGAAGGTGGTGCAGGATGACGAGCCCGAGCAGGAACGGCATCCGGAGGGCGCGGCCACCAACGTCATCGATTTCGCCGAGCTGCTCAAGCGCAGTCTGGAAAAGAAGGGTGGCAAGCGCGGCGGAGGCAACGGGAATGGCGGTGCCAAGGTCACCAAGAAGCCGGCGAAGAAAGCAGCCAGGAAAACCGCAAAAAAGGCGGCAAGGAAGTCATCCACCGGATCCGGCGGGAAAAAGGCCGCCAGGAAGGCGGCGGCGCGCAAGGCGGGCTGAGCCGTGAGCCTGCGCGACTACGTCCGCAAGCGCAGCTTCGATGCCACGCCGGAGCCCTCAGGGGAAGACCGGGGGCGGGGGAAGCAAGGTGCGCCGATCTTCGTCGTGCAGCTGCACCACGCCAGTAGCAGGCATTACGACTTCCGCCTGGAGGCGGACGGCGCGCTCAAGAGCTGGGCGGTGCCGAAGGGTCCCTCGCTGCGGGCCGGGGAAAAGCGCCTGGCGGTGGAGGTGGAAGACCACCCGCTCGACTACGCCACCTTCGAAGGGGAGATACCCAAGGGGCAATACGGCGCAGGCAGGGTGGAGATTTTCGACAGCGGCACCTGGGTGGCCGAAGGAGATCCGCTTGAGGCGATCGCCGCGGGCAAGCTGGATTTTTCGCTCGACGGCGTGCGCCTGCAGGGCCGCTTTACCCTGGTGCGCACCGGGCGCCAGGAGCGCCAGCCACAGTGGCTGCTGATCAAGCGCACCGACGCCCACGCGCGGGATGTGGACGCCGACGTCCTGTTGGACGAACCTGCCGGCAAGGATGGATGGCGCAAGCTGGCCCTGGTTGCAGGGGGCCGCAAGGCCGCAATGCCCCGCGGGATCGAGCCGCAGCTGGCGACCCTGCGCACACAGCCACCGCGCGGTGACGGTTGGCAGCACGAGGTGAAGTGGGACGGCTATCGACTCCTGGCCTACCGCGATGACGAAGTGGAGCTGTATTCGCGCAACCAGCTGCGGTGGTCGGAGCGGCTGCCGCAGCTGGTCGCTGCGCTTGGAAAAATGCCGGTGGCGCAGGCGGTATTGGATGGGGAGCTGATCGCGATCGATGCGCGCGGGCGCAGCGATTTCGGCCTGCTGCAGGGCCTGCTCGAACGCGGCGATACAGCGCAGCTGCGGTACGTGGCCTTCGATCTGCTGTACCTGGACGGCGTGGACCTGCGCGGGTGCGAGCTGCGTGAGCGCCGCGCGCTGCTGCGCCAGCTGATCGAAGCGACCGGATCATCGGTGCTGGCCTTCAGTGAACATGTGCAAGGCGACGCCGCTGCGGCTTTCCAGGCCAGTGTCGGTTCCGGACTGGAGGGCATTGTCTGCAAGCGCGCGGATTCGCCGTACCGCAGCGGCCGCCAGGGCGATTGGATCAAACTCAAGCACGTGGCCGATGAGTCGTTCGTGGTGGTGGGCTACACGCCGCCAAAGAACAGCCGGCATGGCTTCGGCTCGCTGCTGCTGGCACAGGCCCGGACCGCGGACGCCGGGCTCGAATACATGGGCCGGGTGGGCAGTGGCTTCAGTGACGACTCGCTGCGCGCCATCCACAAGCGGCTGCAAGGGCTGCATGCGGAACAAGCCGTGGTGGAGCTGCCTGCACACGTGCCTTTTCCGCTGCGCAGCGTGCGCTGGGTGCGACCGGAACTCATGGTTGACGTGCACACCCGCGGTCGCGGCAAGGAGGGGCTCGTGCGCCAGGCCAGCTTCGTGGGTCTGCGCGAGGACCTCGATGCGCCGCATGCACCACTCCGCCGGGCCCGCCCGACAAAGGAGAACGATATGGCCTCCACCCGCCTGACCAGCCCCGACCGCGAGGTCTATCCGGGCGAGGGCGTCACCAAGCAGGACGTGGCCGATTACTACGAAGCGGTAGCCGACTGGCTGCTGCCGGAAATGGTCGAGCGCCCGCTGTCGCTGCTGCGCTGTCCGGGCGGGATTGGCAAAGAATGTTTCTTCCAGAAACACCACGCTGACAGCCTTGGCCCGGGTGTGCATCCGGTGATGTTGCGCGAGCGCGAGGGCAAGGACGAATACATCTATGTGCGCGACATCCAGGGCGTGCTGTCGCTGGTGCAGATGAACGCGATCGAGTTCCATCCCTGGGGCGCGAGACGCAAGACACCCGAGAAGCCGGACCGGCTGGTGTTTGATCTGGACCCGGCGGACGGGGTGCCGTGGAACGAAGTCATCCGTGCCGCGCGTGAGGTGCGCGACCGACTCGCCGAAGTGGGGCTGGAGAGCTGGCCCCGCCTGTCGGGAGGCAAGGGCGTACACGTGTGCGTACCAATCCGGCCCGGCCCCGATTGGGAGACCGCCAAGGATTTCTGCGGGGCATTCGCCAAGGCCATGACGGCGCACTCGCCCATGCGCTACGTGGCCACTGCATCCAAGCAGGCGCGGCGCGACAGGATCTTCATTGACTGGCTGCGCAACGCCCGCGGCGCGACCAGCGTAGCCAGCTGGGTCCTGCGGGCGCGCAAGGGTGCGCCAGTAGCGATGCCGGTGCGCTGGGAAGAGCTGGGCCGCACCCGGTCGGGTGGGGACTACGACATGACCCGGGCCAGACGCCGTGCGGCCAGCCTGCGCAGCGACCCCTGGCAGGGCTACGTGGAATCGCGCCAGCAACTGCCTGGCACCTGAAGCGGCATCGCGGCGCGGCCTGTTTGCTGAACCCCGCAGCGGGTGCGTTTGGACCTCGCGCCCGCGAGCGCCGACAATAGCGGGCTGATCCGGCCCTTCAGGCTCCTGGCCTTCGTGCAGTGACCGCTTCCTTTCCGATCCAACCCGGCTCCGCCTTCCCGCTGTCCATCGCGCCGATGATGGAGTGGACGGATACCCATTGCCGCGTGTTCCACAGGATCCTGGCGCCCAACGCGCTGCTGTACACCGAAATGGTGCACGCCAATGCCGTGATCCATGGCAACCGTGGGCGCCTGCTGGCGATGGATCCCGGCGAACATCCGGTGGTCCTGCAGCTGGGCGGCAGCGATCCGGGGCTGCTGGCCGAGGCGGCGCGGATCAGTGCCGAACACGGCTTCGACGAGGTCAACCTCAACTGCGGCTGCCCGTCCGACCGCGTCCAGGCGGGGCGCTTTGGTGCGTGCCTCATGCGTGAGCCGGCGCTGGTGGCCGAGTGCGTGGTGGCCATGCGCGAGGCGGTCGCGGACCTGCCCACCCCGGTGCCGGTCTCCGTGAAGTGTCGGCTGGGCGTGGATGACGACAGCGAGTGGGAGCGGTTTGCCGACTTCATCGGCACGGTAGCTGCGGCAGGCTGTGACACTTTCGTGGTGCACGCCCGCAATGCCTGGCTGAAGGGCCTGAGCCCGAAGGAGAATCGCGAGGTCCCGCCGCTGCGCCCGGAGTGGGCGTACCGGCTCAAGCGTGAGCGTCCGGAGCTGACCATCTGGCTCAACGGTGGCATTGCCGATCTGGATACCGCGACAGCCCACCTGGAACACGTGGATGGGGTGATGTTGGGCCGTGCGGCTTACCACGACCCCTACCTGCTGCACCGCCTGCACGCAGCCTGGACCGGCAGTCCGCTGCGGGACCGGGAGGAACTGCTGCGCGAGCTGCGTCCGCATGTGGAGGCGCAGCTGGCTGGCGGGCTTGCCCTCAAACACATCGTCCGCCATGTGCTGGGACTGTTTCAGGGCCAGCCCGGAGGGCGTGCCTTCCGCCGGGTGCTCAGCGAAGGCGCGCACCTGCCGGATGCCGGCTGGGCGCTGGTGGAGCAGGCCCTGGATGCCACCCGGCGGAGCGCGTCAGCAGCCTGAATGCACGCGTTTGGCCTGCCGCAACCGGCGACATGTTGCGGAAAGAACCTGATCGGGCAGAATCGGGACAGGTCCTACCTGAACGGGACGGCTCCGTGCCGGGGCGGATTAAGGACGGATTCACCCCGAAAAATCAACAATTTAGGGGCTCCGGGCCTGGCAGGATCCAGGCACGTGCAGCTTGTTTCACCAGCCCATCACAATAATTCTGCTGCCCATGCCACTGTTTTCAACGAAATTGCTGTGGTTGTTGCCGATTGCCGCCGTCCTGCTGCTTGGCCCGCCGGCGCATGCCCAGCGGCTGCACGAGCAGCGGATGGAGCGGCTGGCAGAAGAGCGCGCCCGGCAGCAACAGCCCCAGCCGTCCCGCCAGAAGCAGTCCCCGCGCCGCCAAGCGGAGCGACAGGATTCGATGGCTGATTCGATTCGCCATGTACGCCAGGCCAATCGCGGCCAGATCCTGAGCGCGGAGCGCATGCACTCGGGCGGGCGCGAGATCAACCGCATCAAGATGGTTGATGACCGGGGCCGGGTGCGGGTCTTCGAAGACGATCCACAACGGCGCCGCAGCCAGCGCTCACGCGGCGATGACGATTGAGTTCAGATACTTGAACAAACGGCCGCAAGGCCCAGTGACTGGAGATAGGAATGCGGATTCTGCTCGTCGAGGACGAAGCCCCACTGCGCGAGACTCTTGCCGCGCGCCTGAAGCGTGAGGGGTTCGCGGTAGACGCCGCCCAGGACGGGGAAGAGGGCCTCTACATGGGCCGTGAGATGCCGTTTGACGTTGGCATCATCGATCTGGGCCTGCCGAAGATGTCCGGCATGGAGCTGATCAAGGCCCTGCGCGACGAAGGCAAGCAGTTTCCCGTGCTGATCCTGACCGCGCGTTCCAGCTGGCAGGACAAGGTGGACGGCCTCAAGCAGGGCGCCGACGATTATCTGGTCAAGCCTTTCCACGTCGAGGAGCTGTTGGCGCGGATCAACGCGCTGGTGCGGCGTGCGGCCGGCTGGAGCAAGCCGCAGCTCGAATGCGGACCGGTCACGCTTGATCTTGCAGCGCAGACGGTGACGGTGGACGACAAGAACGTCGATCTCACCAGCTACGAGTACAAGGTGCTCGAATACCTGATGATGCATGCCGGCGATCTGGTCTCGAAGGCCGATTTGACCGAGCACATCTACCAGCAGGACTTTGACCGCGACTCCAACGTGCTGGAGGTGTTCATCGGCCGGCTGCGCAAGAAGCTGGACCCGGAAGGCACGCTCAAGCCGATCGAGACCGTGCGCGGTCGCGGCTACCGTTTCGCGATCCCGCGCAACGCCGAAAGCTGAGCGGGCGCCTGATGGCCGGGGTCCGCGCAGGCGGCCCGGCCGGAGTAGGCTGAAGCCATGGGGAACGTCCGGGGATATCGCATGTCGTGGCGGCCGCGCTCTCTGCAGGTGCGCCAGTTGCTGGCCGCCAGCGTCGGCCTGGTTGCGTTCCTGGCGCTGGCCGGCTTCGCCCTGGATCGTGCGTTCGTGGATGTGGCCAGCCAGGGCCAGCGCGAACGCCTGCGGGTGTTTGCCGAATTCTATGCGGGCACCATCGAGTTCGCCCGCGACGACACCCTGATCCCGCCCGAGTATCCACCCGACGAGCGCTTCGAGCGCCCGGGTGGTGACCTGTACGCCGTGGTGGTGATGACCGACTCGCAGTGGCTGTCGGGTTCAGCCCAAGGCCCACAGCTGCCGGACATGCCCCTGCTGGAGGGTGGCCAGGAGCGGATCGACGGGCCGCTGCCGATGACCGACAGCGCCGGTCTGGACGGCGAAGTGGTCCGCTACGGCCGCGGCTTCGTGCTGGTGCGCGAGATGGGCGGGCAGGAAATCGAAACCCCCTTCAGCGTCTACATCATGGAAGACGCGGGAACCCTGCCCAGCCAGGTGCAGGTGTTCCGCCAGGCGCTGTGGCGCTATCTGGGTGTGTCCGGGGCGGTGCTGCTGCTGCTGCAGTCCGGCGTGCTGCGCTGGAGCCTGTGGCCATTGCGGCGGGTGATCGACGAGCTGACCCGGGTGCAGCGCGGACAGCTCAACCGCATGGGCGACCTGCACCCGCGCGAGCTGCAGCCGCTGACCGAAAGCATCAACGCCCTGATCGAGAGCGAACGCCAGAGCCTTGAACACCAGCGCAACACCATGGCCGACCTGGCCCACAGCCTGAAGACGCCGCTGGCGGTGTTGCGCACCCGCCTGGACTCCGATGCCAGCGATGCGGAACTGCGCGAAGATCTGGAAATCCAGCTGCGGCGCATGAACGACCTGGTCGGCTACCAGCTCGGGCGGGCTTCATCACGCGGCCACAAGCTGTTTGCCGCGCCGGTCGAGATCGAGCCGCATGCGGAGCAGATCGTGCGCGGGTTGGAGAAGATCTACGCCAGCAAGGGCGTGCTGTGCGAGTTCGAGATCGACCCGGAGGCGCGCTTCCACGGCGAGCCCGGAGACCTGCAGGAGCTGCTGGGCAACCTGCTTGAGAACGCCTTCAAGTGGGCCAGCTCGCGGGTGCTGCTGACGGTGAAGCCGGGAGCCTCTGCGGCCAATCGGCGCCCCGGCGTGATCCTGACGGTGGAAGACAATGGCGCGGGCATTCCCCCCGACCGGATCGCGGCGGTGTTGCAGCGTGGTGTGCGCGGCGACGAGCGCGTGCACGGTCACGGTATCGGACTGTCGATCGTGCAGGACATCATTGCCAGCTACCGCGGCGAATTGAACGTGGGTGCCTCCGAAGAGCTGGGCGGTGCCCGCTTCGAAGTCGTCCTGCCCCCGGGCCTGTAGGAGCGCGCCATGCGCGCGAAGCCGCGTGACATCTGGCGGCACACGGGGCGTCGGCTGCAGCTACGTGACCGAAGCGTTGCGGCGTAACCCGGTTCACGCGGTTTCGCGCGCATGGCGCGCTCCTACAGGGGAGCGAAGGGTGAGGGGCCGTAGAAGCGCTCCAGGTGCGCGGCCACCTCGGGCATTTCGCGGGTCAGGGTGGCCGGATCGCTGAAGTGGTACTCGCTGCACACGGCGAAGAACTCTTCCGGAGCTTCGGCAGCGTAGGCGTCGATGGCGGTTTCCGCCTCGCGCTCCACCTGGACAACGAACGCGTCGAAACTGCGCTGGAAGTCGCGCGCCCACTGCTGCTGCCAGGCGCGCGGCAGCGGCGGCGTGCCGTCGAGCACACCGTCCAGGGCGTCGATCTTGTGGGCCATTTCGTGGACCGCCACGCAGAAGCCCGCGCGTGGATCGGCCAAGTCCGACTCCACGTCGGCCCACGAGAGGATCAGCGGGCCGGATTCCCAGGCTTCGCCAATCAGCTCGTCGTCCCACTCATGCATCACGCCGGCGGCGTCGATGTGGGTCCGGTTCACCCGGAATGCGTCCGGGTAGACGATCAGCTCGCGCCAGCCCTGCAGCCCTGCGGGGCCGAACTCCAGCAGCGGCAGGCAGCACAGCGCCGCCAGCTGCATCCGCTGGCTCGGGTCCAGCTGCAGGTCGTTGATGGGGGTGATGGCTTTTTCCGCCAGGAAGCACGCTGCCAGCCGCTGCAGGCGGGCATCACGTTCATCGTCCAGGCGGGCGACCCACGGAGTGCGCGCACGCACTGCGTGCCACAGGGATGGATCCGGGGCTGGGGGTTCGCGGCGCAGGCGCCGGATCAGGCCGAACACGCGCCTGATGCCAGGCTCAGCGGAACATGCCCGGCAGCAGGTTGTGCATGCGCGGGGTGCGAACGCTGTTCTCGGCGTTGCCACCGCGACTTCCGGAAGAAGTCTTGTCCGTGCCGGCGGCCTCGACATCACCCTGGATGCCGGCGATCGACGAGCTGTCGCCGGGCGCCTCAGGGGACATGACGGAGGCACAGTCTCCGCTGCCGTCCGGGCTGGCCACGCTCTCTTCGCTCGCAAGGAGCGGCAGGCTTGCGCTGCAGAACAGCAACAGGATGGCAATGCGGTAAATCATGGTGGTGCCCGGTTGGCGGAATCGGCGGAACCGAAACCTGGAGCGAGCCCCGGACTATAACAGTCAACCACGCGGCTCTGCATGCATGTTTCGTGTTGCATTGCAACACCGTTTGCGGGCGCGGTCCGGCTGAATGGGCGAAGTGGGCGATAGACTCAAGACCCTGGAATTCGCTGCAGCGCCCGCCATGTCTTCATCCAGTCTCCGCTCCGTCCCGGAGCCCCTGTCTGATCGCGCGCTGCTTGAGCGGCTGCGGGCCGGTCCAGTGTCCGGCGATGTCCTGGCCCAGGCCAGCGGGCAGACCCGTGCCGCCGTGTGGAAGCGGATCGAAGCACTGCGCGCCGCCGGCGTGGAGATCGAGGCCAGTCCCGGCCGCGGCTATGCGTTGTCGCGACCGCTGGAGCTGCTGGACGGGCAGAAGATCCTTGAGCAACTGCCGGAGACGGTACGGGCCGAGGTGGCGGAACTCGATGTGGCCTGGCTGATTGATTCCACCAATTCCGAACTGCTCCGCCGGCCCGCTGCGGCGAACGGGGTGCAGGTGCTGCTGGCCGAACGCCAGAGCGGCGGCCGCGGCCGGCGCGGCCGCAACTGGGAGTCACCGCTGGCCGCCAACCTGTACCTGTCGGTAGCCCGCCGGTTCGATGCCGGGCTGGCGCGACTCGGGGGGCTGGGGCTGGTGGCCGGCCTGGCGGTGGCCGAAGCGCTGCACGCCGCCGGGATCGACCAGGTGCGGCTGAAGTGGCCCAACGACCTGGTGGTTCCCGCGCCCGCAGGCGGGCTGCTCAAACTGGGTGGCTTGCTGGTAGAAGGAGGCGGTGAAAACGCCGGCCCCGTCCGCGCCGTCATCGGGGCAGGGCTGAACGTACGCATGCCCGCGCAGACCGCGGCGGACATTGATCAGCCCTGGACCGACCTGCACGCAGTGGCCGGAGATCGGCTTCCCTCCCGCAACCATCTGGTTGCCGGCTGCCTGGCGCGGTTGCTGCCGGCGCTGGTGCAGTTCGATCGCGAAGGGCTGGCGCCGTTCCTGCAGCGCTACGCCGCCTTGGATGTACTGGCCGGGCAGCACGTCGAAGTACACGGCTTCCACGGCATCCGCGAGGGCATCGCCCTGGGTATCGCTGCCGACGGTGCGCTGAGGGTGCAGATGGACGACGGCGAACAGGCCGTGCATGCCGGCGAGGTGAGCATCCGCCCGGGCGGGGTGCGCCGATGAGCCGCTGGCTGTTTGACCTCGGCAACACCCGGCTCAAGCTGGCTCCGATGGACGCGCAGGGGCGAATCGGCGAAGTGCGGGCGATCGGGCATGACGGCAGCGCGTTCGCGCCGGATTGGCAATCGCTGCTGCCGGAGCGGATCGAGTCTGCCGCGGTTGCCAGCGTGGCAGCCGCACCGCTGCGCGCGATCCTGCTGGACGCGTTGTCCGCCCGCAGCGGCAGGATCTCCGTGGCCAGCACGCTTGCCCGCTGCGACGGCGTGCGGGTTGCCTACCCGCGCCCCGAGCGGCTGGGCGTGGACCGGTTCCTCACCCTGCTTGGCGCGCACGCCCGCGGCCCGGGGCCCTGGCTGCTGGTAGGCGTGGGCACGGCGCTGACTATCGACTTGCTGGATGATCGTGGCCGCCACCATGGCGGCCGCATTGCCCCCTCACCGGCGCTGATGCGGCAGGCCTTGCACGCGCGCGCTGCGCAGCTGCCCGATGAAGGCGGCGCCTATGTGGAGTTTGCTGTCGACACCGATGACGCCCTGGCTTCCGGTTGCGAAGGGGCCGCCCTGGCCCTGATCGAACGCAGCCGCACTGTGGCCACGCGCGAGCTGGGGCAGGCGCCCGTGCTGCTGATGCATGGCGGTGGTGCCGGGCCACTGGCGGCGGGCATCGAAGGCGCCTTGCTCGCCCCCCAGCTGGTGCTGGAAGGGCTGGCACGATGGCTGAGGATGGAAGAGTCGTCCTGAACGCCTAGAATCCGGCCATGCATCTGCGCGCACTGATTGTCCTGTTGGCGGTAATGAACCTGGGGGTGGCCCTGTGGTGGGCCGCGCGTCCCGCGCCGGAGCCCACGCCCCTGCCGGAGCTGCCGGCCGATGTGCCGCGCCTGCTGCTGGCGTCGGAAGCCGGCCCCGATGTGCTGGAGGCGGCTGCGCTGGGCGCAGCCCGGGTGTTCGATACCCGATCGACGTTCGCAGGGGCGATGGCCGACGGGATGCCGGCCGGTGAAGACGACGGGGCCGGTGCGCTTGGCGGCGCGGGCAATGACGGCAGGGCCGATGACGTCGGGGCCGATGACGTCGCGGGCAATAACGTCGGGGCCGCTGGCGGCGCGGACAATGACGGCAGGGCCGATGCCGGCGATGTGGATATCGCCGCCGCTCCGGCGCTGGCGTGCTTCAGGCTGGGCCCCTGGCAGCAGGAGGAGCAGCTGGCAGCTGCAAGCACTGCACTGCAGCCACGGGTACAGCGCATCGTGCGGCGCGAAGTGCCGCACGACCCGTCCGGCTGGCGGGTAATGCTGCCGCCGCTGGCCGACCGCGACCAGGCGCAGGCCATGGTGACCCGCCTGGAAGAAGCGGGCTTCAACGACCACTTCATCGTGGGGCAGGGCGACGAGGCCAATGCCATCGCGCTGGGCCGGTTCACCGCCGAGGACAGGGCCCGGCGCCACCAGGCGGCGCTGGGTGAGGCCGGTTTCGAGGTCAGGGTGGAGCCACTGGGCGGAAGCGGCCCGGTGCTGTGGCTGGACGTGGCTGCAGTGCAGCTCGATGCCGAATCCGCGCGCGCTGCGACCCAGGCCGCGCAGGCCACCGCAATCAATTGCGCGCCCCTGCAGTGAAGCCAGGCCCACGGCGCGTTAGAATGCCTGCCTCAGCCGGGGAGGGCAGTCCAGGCGCGGACTGCGCGGCCCTGGCCGGATTCAAGCCGCTTTAGCTCAGTTGGTAGAGCAACCGCCTTGTAAGCGGTAGGTCGTCCGTTCGAGTCGGACAAGCGGCACCAGACCCAGGCAAACATGATGATCAGGAAACATCCTCCCGTTTCGATCTTTGGCGTGCCTACCGATGTGGGCGCCGGGCACCAGGGCACGCGCATGGGGCCCGAGGCCCTGCGCATCGCCGGACTGGCCGAGGCCCTGCGCGGGCGCGGCGTGGATGTGGTGGACCGCGGCAATCTCGATGGTCCCGCCAACCCGTGGCAGCCCCCGGTGGAGGGCTATCGCCATCTGGATGAAGTGGTGGCGTGGAACCGCGCGGTGCGGGAGGCATCGCTTGCCGAACTGCGCGCCGGACGGATGCCGGTCATGCTCGGCGGCGACCACTGTTTGGCCATCGGGTCGATCTCGGCGGTCGCCGACCACTGCCGTGAGCAGGGCCGTGAGCTGCGCATCCTGTGGCTGGACGCGCATTCGGACTTCAACACCAGCAACGTCACCCCGTCGGGCAACATCCACGGCATGCCGGTGGCCTGTCTGTGCGGCCTTGGCCCGGACGTGCTGACCGGGATCGGCGACCACGTGCCGGCCATCCTGCCCTCGCAGGTCAAACAGATCGGCATTCGCTCCGTGGACCAGGAGGAAAAACGCCTGGTCAAGGAATACGGTCTGGACATCTACGACATGCGCTTCATCGACGAAGTGGGGATGAAGCGCACCATGCAGCAGGCGCTGGCAGACCTGGACGACAACGTGCACCTGCACGTGAGCTTCGACGTGGACATGCTGGATCCGTCCATCGCCCCGGGCACAGGCACCCGCGTGCCGGGCGGCCTGAATTACCGCGAGGCGCAGCTGGTAATGGAAATGATCGCCGATACCGGCCGCATGGCCTCGCTCGACATCGTGGAAGTCAGCCCCACGCTGGATATCCGCAACGCCACGGCGGAGCTGGCTGTGGAAATGGTGGAGAGCCTGTTCGGCAAGTCCACCCTCATGCGCGACTGACGCGGCTCCGCTGCGAGGCTGAATGGACCCGGCTGGCAGACGCCGCTGCAGACAAGGGTTCGCATGGGCTTCACATCAGTCTGGGGTTTCATGGGTCCCACGGGCCACGCCTTCACATCACGCGTTGCCCAACCCCTTACCAAGGAGACATCCATGAAGCGTTTGACTGCACTGCTGCTGCTCGCCCTGTTCACTGCCGGCACGTTCACGGCCTGCAACACCGTCCGCGGTGCGGGTCAGGATGTGCAGAAGGTCGGTGAGAAGGTGGAAGAGGCGGCGGAAGACACCGGGGCCACCGATCCGATCTGATTACCTGATCGGCCGCGCACGACGCGGACAGATGAAGAAAGCCGGCGCAAGCCGGCTTTCTTTTTGCACCACCGCAAGCCGAGCCCCGTCGTTCATGCATGTCAACGCCGCACAACGAAACCTTGACCCCGCCTTCAAGCCGCCCAACGCAAAGTGCAGGTGCGCGGCAACAACCGCGTCGATCCCCACAACCGAGGTAAGACCCATGAATAAAGACATCATTTCCGGCAAGTGGTCCCAGATGAAAGGCAAGGCGCAGGCCAAGTGGGGCGACCTGACCGACGACGTGTTCGACGTGGCCGAAGGCAACAGCGAGTACCTGGCCGGCAAGCTGCAGGAGCAGTACGGCTGGGGCCGTGACCGCGCCGAGCAGGAGGTCAAGGACTTCGAGCGCACGCTCTGATCTTGACGCCCACCGTGAGCGCCAATGGTGCGGACCGCGGGCCACGGAGTGATGGACGGGGGCCGGCAATGCCGGCCCCCGTGCTGTTCAGGGCGCCTGCCCAGAGTGCATGTCCAGAGCGCCGGTGCAGGCCTTCCGCGGCACCGGTTAAACTGCTGGGCCGTCCGCAATACAGCATGCAATGAGCCAACGTCCGCTTCGCGTCCTTACCGGCATCAAGCCCACCGGCGTACCGCACCTGGGCAACTACGTGGGCGCCATCCGCCCTGCGATCACTGCCAGTGAAGCGCCAGGCGTGGAGAGCTTCTTCTTCCTCGCCGACTACCACGCCCTGATCAGCACCCATGACCCGGCCCGCGTGCAGCGTTCCACCCTGGAGGTCGCGGCCAGCTGGCTGGCCTGCGGCCTGGATCCGGAGCGGGTGGCGTTCTACCGCCAGTCCGATATCCCCGAGACCACCGAACTGACCTGGCTGCTGACCTGTGTGGCCGGCAAGGGCCTGCTCAACCGCGCCCACGCCTACAAGGCCGCAGTGGACCGCAACCGGGAGGACGGAGAGGACGACGACGCCGGGGTGACCGCCGGGCTTTTCATGTATCCGGTGCTGATGGCCGCCGACATTCTGCTGTTCAACGCCGACCAGGTGCCGGTGGGCCGCGACCAGATCCAGCACATCGAGATGGCGCGTGATTTCGGCCAGCGCTTCAACCATCTCTACGGCGAGCACTTCACCCTGCCCGAGGCGCTGGTGGAGGAGCAGGTGGCCACGCTTCCCGGCCTGGACGGCCGCAAGATGAGCAAGAGCTACGACAACGTGATCCCGCTGTTTGCTCCGCGCGAGCAGCTGCGCAAGGCGGTGTTCTCGATCGTGACCGACTCGCGCGCGCCGGGTGAGGCCAAGGACACTGAAGGCTCGGCGCTGTTCGAGCTGTATCGCGCGTTCGCGAGCGGGTCGGAAGCCGCGGCGATGCAGGAGGCGTTCGCCGCCGGCATTGCCTGGGGCGAGGCCAAGGAGCGCCTGTTCGAGCGCATTGACGTGGAGGTGGCGCCGCTGCGCGACCGCTACAACGCGCTGGTGGCTGATCCGGCCGCGATTGAGCGCCAGCTGCGCGAGGGCGCGGCACGCCTGCGCGAAGAGGTGGCCGCGCCGTTCCTGCGCGAGCTGCGCTCGGCCGTAGGCCTGCACGACCTGTCGCAGCCGCTGGCCGCGCAAGCAGAGGCCAGGGAAGCGGCGCCTGTTGCACCGCCCCAGTTCAAGCAGTACCGCGAAGATGACGGCCGCTTCTACTTCAAGCTGGTCGATGGCGAACGCCTGCTGCTGCAGAGCGAAGGCCACGAGTCCCCCCGCGGGGCGGGCCAGCTGATTGCCCGGCTCAAGCGCGAGGCCGGTGCCGGCCTGCACCATGTGGAGGAGGGGGGCGTGCACCTGGGCGGTGACCTGATCGGCCGGCTGGGCGAGGCGGTCGCCGTGGAGCAGCTGATGGAGGCGCTCGCCCGCTTTGCCGAGGCCGAGCTTTGAACTCGCTGGTTGAGCTCAACCTGGCGCTGATCCTGTTCGTGCCGTGGTTCCTGATCCTGGGTGCGTTGTTCTGGATCTATCCGCGCCAGCCCCGCGGCCGCGCGCGACGGGTTTACGACGTGCTGGCCCTGCTGCTGGCGATAGTCGCGTTTGCATACAGCCAGTACTGGGCGCTGGAAGTGGCCGATCCGGACTACGGACGCATGTGGGGCCAGATCCTGGCCACGGCGATCGGCTATGCCGTGTACCTGGCGGTGATGACGGCCGCCTTTTTCCTGCGCCCGCGGATCCTTCGCAAACGCTGAGCGCACGCGCCGACTGCGACCAAAGCAGGATCCCTGCTTTGGCTGGCGCGGCCTAGACTGACTTCCAGTTCAGCAGATCATTGGAGTTCCAGTCAGGCATGTCTGCCCCGGATGGCATTGTCACGATCGATACCGGCTATGTGCGGCCGGGGTTCTGTGCCGCCTATCTGGTGATCGAAAACGGGCGCGCGGCCTTCATCGACACCGGCACCGGCAAGAGCGTGCCGCGGCTGCTGGCGGCGCTGCAGGAGCAAGGGCTAGAGCCCGCCGACGTGGACTGGGTGATTGCCACCCACGTGCACCTGGACCATGCGGGCGGCGCCGGGCCGCTGATGCAGCAGCTGCCCAACGCCACCTTCGCAGTGCATCCACGGGGTGCGCGGCACATGCGTGATCCCGCCCGGCTGGAGGCCAGCGCGCGGGCGGTCTATGGCGATGAGTACGACCTGCACCACGGGTCGCTCACGCCCATCGCCGAGGATCGAATGCGCATCCTGGCCAGCGGCCAGGTGCTGGATCTCGCCGGCAGGCCGCTGCGCTGCGTGCACACGCCCGGCCACGCCGGGCACCACCTTTCGGTCTGGGATGCGCGCAGCCGCAGCTGGTTCTGCGGCGATACCTTCGGCATCTCCTACCGGGAGCTGGATTCAGACCGCGGTGCCTTCATCGTGCCCAGCACCTCGCCGGTGCAGTTTGATCCGGATGCGTTGCGCGGCTCCATCCGCCGGATCCTGGCGGAGGCACCGCAGGCGGTGTACGTGACCCATTACGGCAGGGTGGCGCGTGCACAGCAGCTGGGCACCAGTCTGATCGCCCAGGTGGATGCGATGGTGGATCTGGCCCGCGGACTGGAGGACAGTCCGGAACGGAATGTCCGGCTGCGCCGTGCGCTGTCGCGGCTGTACGTGGAACGGGCCCAGAGACAAGGGATCGACCGCGCCGAACAGCTGGTGCCGGAGCTTCTGGCGATGGATATCGAGCTCAACGCCCAGGGGCTGGGCGTGTGGCTGGACCGCAGCCGCAAGACGGCGACGGCCTGAAGATCAAGGCTTGAAGCTCAAACCCTGGAGACGGGGCCCGCCCCGGTGCGGGGCGGGCCGGTCGTGGCTTACTGCGGCAGTGACAGATCGTCCAGCAGCGCCTTGAGGAAGCGGGCGGCTTCGCCGCCGGTGGCGGCGCGGTGGTCGAACGTCAGCGAGATCGGCATGCGGCGGTGCACTTCGATGCCGCCCATCACCGCCACCACGTCGTGGCTCAGCTTGCCCGCGCCCACGATGGCAACGCACGGCGGCACCACCACCGGAGTGGCGTAGCGGCCGGCAAACATGCCGAAGTTGGACAGGCTGATGGTGTAGCCCGACAGCTCGCTGGCGGGAATGCTGCGGTCTTCGACCTGCTGGCGCAGGCGCTGGATGGCCGAGCGCACGCCGGTGGCGTCAAGCACGTCGGCATTGCGCAGGGCCGGCACGAACAGGCCGTCATCGGTGTCCACGGCGATACCGATGTCCACGTGCGGGTGCATGGTGCGGGTCAGGTTCTTGCCGTCGAACCAGGCGTTCAGCGCCGGCACGGCCTTGGCGGCGGTGCAGATGGCGCGGATCAGGCGTCCGGTGATGTCCTGCTTGCCGATCCAGGCGTGCAGGTCGGCATCGTCCACCAGGGTGGTCGGCACCACCTGGCTGTGCGCATCGGCCATAACCCGGGCCATGTTGCGGCGCACGCCCTTGAGCTGCTCCGGCTGGCCGGTGGCGGCGACGCCTGGCGGCTGGGTGCGCATCGGACGGCCGGACTGCGACACGGGGCCACGCTGTGCAGCCGCGGCAGGCGCGGGCGCGGGTGCCTGGGCCGCGCGGTCCACCGCGCGCTGCGCCGGAGCGGCGCCAGCCTTGGCGGTGCCGTCGGCAGCAGCCTTCTTCACGTCGGCCAGGCTGGCCACGCCGTTGGGACCGGTTGCCGTCACCCGGCTCAGGTCCACGCCCAGCTTGCGCGCCATGGCGCGCACGGCGGGCATCGCCTTGACGCCGCCAACGGCCACGGCCTGCTCGGTGTGGACATGGTCGGAGGACTGCATGGCGCCGACCACGGTGCCGGCATCCTGGCGTACCTCGCCCTTGGCCGCGGGCTCGCCTTCGGCCTCGATCGCACCGCCGTCGTCTGAAGCAACCACGCGGTCATCGGGCGCCGGATCCTGGCTGCCCACGCCCTTGTCGCCGCCGCCGTGATTGTGGCCGGTGTCCTGGCCTTCGGCGCGCTGCGGCATGGAGGGATCCATCTCGAACTCGGCCAGCATGGCGCCGGTGATGATCACGTCACCCGACTCGCCGGACAGCTTCAGCACCTTGCCCGAGACCGGGGAGGGCACCTCGACCACGGCCTTGGCGGTCTCCATGGACACCAACGGGTCGTCCAGGCGGATGGTGTCGCCTTCCTTGACGCTCCAATCGACGATGGTGGCGTCCGGCAGGCCTTCGCCCAGGTCGGGCAGGAAAAAGGTCTTCTTGTTGCTCATGGCGTTTATCCATAGGGCGGGCCGTGGCCCGCCGACAGGTTGTAGGGTCCGGATGGATCAGCCGTGGGACACGGCGCGCTTGGCTGCTTCGACCACCCGCTCCACGCTGGGCAGGAACTTCATTTCCAGGCGGAACAGCGGGATGTGCGTGTCCGGGCCGGTGACGCGCTCGACCGGGGCGACCAGGTCGAACATGGACTCCTCGGCCAGGCGCGCGGCGATCTCGGCGCCGAAACCGGCGGTCTTCGGGGCTTCCTGCACGATCACGCAGCGGCCGGTCTTGCTGACCGACTCGGCGATGGTGACGAAGTCCAGCGGACGCAGGGTGGCCACGTCGATCACTTCGGCGCTGATGCCCTCGCCGGCCAGCTTGTCGGCGGCCTCAAGGGCTTCCTTCACCTGCGCGCCCCAGGTCACCAGGGTCACGTCGGTACCGTCACGCAGCACGTAGCACACGTCCAGCGGCAGGGCTTCGCCGTCGTCCGGCACCATTTCCTTGTACTGGCGGTAGATGCGCTTGGGCTCGAAGAAGATCACCGGATCCGGCTCGCGGATCGCCGACAGCAGCATGCCGTAGGCGCGCTGCGGCGAGGATGGCATGACCACGCGCAGGCCTGGCACGTTGGTGAAGATGGACTCGTTGGCCTCGCTGTGGTGCTCCGGCGCGCGGATGCCACCGCCCCACGGCACGCGCAGCACCATCGGGCAGGTCAGGCGGCCGCGGGTGCGGTAGCGCATGCGCGCGGCATGGCTGACGATGAAGTCGACCATCGGGTACATGAAGCCGTCGAACTGGGCCTCGGCGATGGGCAGCATGCCCTGGCTGGCCATGCCCACGGTCAGACCGGCGATGGTGGTTTCATCCAGCGGGGTGTCGATGACGCGCTCGCTGCCGAACTCGGAGTGCAGCCCGGCGGTGGCGCGGAACACGCCGCCGTTCACGCCCACGTCCTCGCCCAGCACCACGACGCGCTCATCAACGCGCATTTCGTAGGCCATGGCCTGGGTCAGTGCTTCGATCAACGTGATCGGATTGGCCTGCGTGGTGCTCATGCCCGGCCCTCCCGCTCGATGGCTTCCTGACGTTGGGCCAGCAGGTCGGCCGGCGGATCGGCATACAGATAGTCGAACATGGCTTCCACCGGCTGCACCGGGGTGCTGAGGTAGGCGTTGATTTCCACGTCCACCTTCTCCTCGCACTCGGCCAGCCAGGCCTTCTCCTCGTCTTCGCTCCACACGCCTGCATCAGTCAGGTACGTGCGCAGCCGGGTCATGGGTTCACGCGTCCAGCCGTCCTTGACCTCGGCCTCGTCGCGGTAGCGGCTGGCGTCGTCGGCGGTGGTGTGGTCGTGCAGGCGGTAGGTCATCATCTCGATGACGGTGCCGCCTTCGCCCTTGCGGGCGCGCTCGGTGGCGCGGCGCATGCCTTCCAGCACGGCGATCAGGTCGTTGCCGTCCAGCTGCAGGCAGTGCAGGCCGCCGGCCAGGCCCTTCTGGGCCAGGGTCTCGGCACCGGTCTGGGCCGAGCGCGGCACGGAGATGGCCCAGCCGTTGTTGATCACGCACAGCACCAGCGGCGCCTTGAACGCGCCGGCGGAGTTCACGGCGGCGTAGAAGTCGGTCTTGGACGAGCCGCCATCTCCGCAGCAGGCCACGGCCACGCGGTCCTGCTTGCGCAGCTTGAACGACAGGGCGGCGCCGGCGGCCATCAGGCACTGGGTGGAGATCGGCACGCACCACGGGTAGTCGTTGCGCGGCACTTCGAAGTCGTTGCCACGCTCGTCCCCGCCCCAGTACATCAGGACGTCGCGGGGCTTCACGCCGCGCATGAACTGCGCGCCGTATTCGCGGTAGCTGGGGGCGAAGACGTCTTCGGGCCGCATGGCGGCGCCGATTCCGACGTGGGCGGCTTCGTGGCCAAGGCTGGCGGCATAGGTACCGAGCTTGCCGGTACGCTGCAGCTTGATGGCCTTGCTGTCGAACGTGCGTACGAACAGCATCTGTTTGAACATGGGCACGAGGGTCTGGGGATCCCGGAATGCTTCGGGCAGTTCGGCAACGAGTTTGCCGTCCTGGCCGAGGTATTGCAGGTATTCGATCTCGAATTTAGCGGCGACAGTCATGGAATCAACGAGTTCGGGACAAGACGGCAATGATAGCTGGTCCGGGTTATGGCGATATTGCGCGGTGCGGCATGACTTCAGGTTCGGAATCTGGTTGGTTTGGGGTTTTGGGGCGCTGGGGGTGGGCACTTTTTTGCTGCGCGGTGATCTGGTGTGCTGTGACTTGAGGGGCCCCGCCGCGGCCGGGAGGCCTTCGCTGCTCATGTCCCCCGGCCTCCGCCTGCGGCGGAGGCCTCCTCCTTTACTTCGCTGCGAAGGCCTCCCGGCCACGGCGGGGCTCGGCTCCGGAGAGAGGGGGCAACGGTCGGCACCGGGGGCGTGAACTGGTGTTCGCGTGGCGGCGGGGCACTCGGGTAATCTGCGGGCATGACTGAAGACCGCAATCAGCGCCCGCTTGAAGAGGGCATCCATACCGATCTGGATGGCAGCCTGACCTACGGCGGCTATCTGCGCCTGGATCTGCTGCTGGCTGCCCAGCAGCCGGTGTCGGAGCCGCAGCACCACGACGAGATGCTGTTCATCGTGCAGCACCACGTGTCGGAGCTGTGGCTGAAGCTGATCATCCACGAGCTGCGCGCCGCGCTGGAATACCTGCGCAACGACCAGCGGGGGCCGTGCCGGAAGGTGCTGGCGCGCTGCAAGAAGGTGCTGCACCAGCTGACCGAGCAGTGGTCGGTGCTGGAGACGCTCACCCCGGCCGAATATGCGGAGTTCCGCAACCTCCTTGGCCCGTCCTCCGGTTTCCAGTCGCTGCAGTACCGCACGGTGGAGTTCCTGTTGGGCAACAAGAACGCGGACATGCTGAAGGTGTTTTCCTACGATCCTGCGGGCCAGGCCAGCCTGCGCGCAGCGCTGGAAGCGCCGGGGCTGTACGACGAGTTCCTGCGCTACCTCGCCCGTCAGGGACATCCGGTGCCGCAGCGCCATCTGGAGCGGGACTGGACGCAGCCGCACGTTCACGATGACGCGCTGGTGGATATCTTCGCGGCCATCTATGCCGACACCGACGGCTGCTGGCGCGAATACTCGCTGTGCGAAGACCTGGTGGATCTGGAAAGCCAGTTCCAGCTGTGGCGCTACCGGCACATGCGCACCGTGCTGCGGATCATCGGCTTCAAGCGCGGCACCGGGGGCTCGAGCGGCGTCGGCTTCCTGAAGCAGGCGCTGGACCTCAGTTTCTTCCCCGAACTGTTCGATGCCCGCACGCGGATCGGGCAGGGCGGCTGAGTCCGGCTGGCGGCCATGGAAGTCACGCAGCCGAGCCTGCCGTTCTGGGTGCAATCAGTCGCCTGGGCACTGGCGGCGCTGGTGCTGGCCTGGCAGGGGCGGCCGCTGTGGCGGCGCCTGCACGGGGCCGGGCCGGAAGCGGTCCGGGTATTGCTGGGGCTGGCCCTGGTACTGATGGCGGTGCGCTGGTTCAACACCGCGCCGCTGCAGGGGGTGATGCTGCACCTGACCGGGGCCACTATCGCCACCCTGCTGGTGGGCGCGGGCCCGGCGTGCTGGGTGATGGCTGTGGCGAGCCTGTCCGGGGTGCTGATGGGAGCGGCCTGGCACGGCTGGGCGATGGATTTCCTGGTGACCGGTGCGCTGCCGGTGGCGGTGACCGCGGTGTTCTCGCGTGCGGTGCGGCGCTGGCTGCCGCACAACATCGTCGTGTACGTGATGGGCAATGCCTTCTTCGCCGCCGCCGTGGCCATGGCGGCCTCGGTGCTGGCCAAGTTTGCGCTGGTCGCCTGGCTGGGCAGCCGCTCGGCAGCAGCCTATCTGGTGGCCACTCCCCTGCTGGCGCTGGCCGAGGCTTTCCTGACCGGCACGCTGATGGCGGTGATCGTGGTGTACCGGCCGCAGTGGTGCGTGTCGTTTGACGACAAGGTGTACCTGTGGCCGGAGCGGCCGATGTAGCTGCAATGTGGCTATTGGGGGGTACCCGGACGCGCCCGGGCTGCTAGCATGCGGCGGATTCACCTTCAGCCAGGAGTCATGAATGAGCCACCCGGACCCCGATGTCACGCCCGCGCCCCGTGGCGTTGTGACGCGCATGCTCGACGTCGTCGAGCGCGTTGGCAACAGGCTGCCGGATCCGGCGATGCTGTTCCTGATCCTGATGCTGCTGACCTGGGTGGTCTCGGCGGTGATGTCCGGCTGGTCCTTCAGCGAGATCGATCCGCGCACCGGTGATCCGGTTGCGGTCAACAACCTGCTGTCGGGTGCGAGCCTGACCGCGTTCATGGCCACCATGGTGCAGACCTTCGTCAACTTCGCCCCGCTGGGCGTGGTGCTGGTGGCGATGCTGGGCCTGGGCGTGGCCGAGCACACCGGCTTCATCAACGCGCTGCTGAGGGCGATCCTGAGCGTGACCCCGAAGATGCTGCTGACCCCTGCGCTGATCGGCGTGGGCATCCTCAGCCACATCGCGGTTGACGCCGGCTACGTGCTGGTGATCCCGCTGGGCGCGGTGATCTTCTACGCCGCCGGGCGGCATCCGCTGGCCGGCATCGCAGCGGCATTCGCAGGTGTTTCTGGCGGGTTTTCAGCGACCTTCTTCGTTCCCTCCAGCCTTGATCCGATGCTGGCCGGCCTGACCCAGGAGGCGGCGCGGATCCTGGATCCGGCCATGGAGATCAACCCGCTCAACAACTATTTTTTCACCACCGCCTCGACCTTCCTGGTGATCCTGGTGGGCTGGTTCCTGACCGACCGGGTGATCGAGCCCCGGTTGAAGGCGACCAAGGTGGATGGTGATATCGGCGACATGCCGACCATGGAGGCGCTTCAGCCCAACGAGCGGCGTGGTCTGGTGGCCTCGGTGGCGGCGATGGCCGTTGCCATCCTGCTGTTCGTGCTGACCCTGTTGCCGGCGGGCACGCCCTGGGCCGCCGATCCGGCGACGCTTGCCCCCGGCACCCAGCCGCTGCTGGCATTCACCGCGCCGCTGATGCAGTCGATCGTCGCCCTGATCTTCATTTTCTTCCTGATCCCCGGCGTGGTGTACGGCTACGTCGCCGGTACCGTCAAGAGCCATCGCGGCATCATCGAGGGCATGAGCAAGTCGATGAGCGGGATGGGTTACTACATCGTCATGGCGTTCTTCGCCGCGCAGTTCATCTATGCCTTCACCCAGTCGAACCTGGGCGTGCTGTTGGCCATCAAGGGCGCCAATGGCCTGCAGTCCTTGGGGTTGCACATGTCGTTGACGCTGGTCGGCATCGTGCTGCTGTCGGGAGCGGTGAACCTGCTGATCGGTTCCGCCTCGGCGAAGTGGGCGCTGATCGGCGCGATCATGGTGCCGATGATGATGCAGCTGGGCATCTCGCCCGACCTGACCCAGGCCGCGTACCGCGTGGGTGATTCGAGTACCAATATCGTTACCCCGTTGCTGCCGTACTTCCCGCTGATCGTGGTGTTCTGCCAGAAGTACGTGAAGTCCGCCGGCGTGGGCACGCTGCTGTCATTGATGCTGCCCTTCGCGTTCAGCCTGCTGGTGGTCTGGACCCTGTTCCTGATCGCCTTCTGGGCGCTGGGGATCCCGCTGGGCGTGGGCTCCAGCTATGTGTATCCAGGCACCTGACGGCCGCCGTCGGGTGCGATTTTCCGCAACCCCAACCGCAACCGCAGCCGTCGGTAGTGTAAATTTCCAGTGATGCCCGCGAGGGCCCGCATGTCCGGGAGTATCAGATCCGTGTCCAACAACCCCATCCCTGCCGAAGGCAAGACCTTCTTCGGCCATCCACGCGGCCTGTTCGTGCTGTTCTTCGCCGAGATGTGGGAGCGCTTCTCGTACTACGGGATGCGCGCGATCCTGATCTTCTACCTCATCCAGCACTGGATGTTCTCCGAGGAGAAGTCCTACGTCATCTACGGCGCCTACACGGCGCTGGTGTACATCACCCCGGTGGTGGGCGGCTATCTGGCAGACAGGTACCTGGGCCAACGCAGGGCGGTGCAGTTCGGCGCGATCCTGCTGGTGATCGGCCATGGATTGATGGCTTTTGAAGGGCCCGGGCCGGCGCAGTATCCGGAACTGACCGCCGCGGACATGCAGAGCGGCATGTTCATCAACATCTTCTGGCTGGCGCTGGCCTTCATCATCATGGGTGTGGGCTTCCTCAAGTCCAGCATCTCGGTGATGGTGGGACAGCTCTACGGTCAGGGTGACATCCGCCGCGATCCCGCATTCACCATTTTCTACATGGGCATCAACCTCGGCGCCGCGCTGGGATCGCTGCTGGTGGGTTACCTCGGTCATGCCTGGGGCTGGAACTGGGGCTTCGGCGCGGCCGGCGTGGGCATGCTGCTGGGTCTGGCTGTGTTCGTGTGGGGCCGGCCTACGCTGATGGGCGCGGGCGAGGCTCCCGATCCCGAGCGGCTGCGCGAGCGCGTGGCGGGCATTCCGCTGGAATGGCGGGTGTACCTGGGTGGTCTGCTCGGCGTGGTGGTGGTGTGGTTCCTGGTGCAGTACCAGTCGGCCGTAGGCCTGCTGCTGGCCGTTTTCGGCGGTGCGGTGGTGCTGTACATCGTGCTCACGGCGGTGAGCAAGCTTGACCGGGTCGAGCGCCACCGCATCTTCGCCGCGCTGTTCCTGATCGGTCTGCAGCCGCTGTTCTGGTCCCTGTTCGAGCAGGCGGGTTCCTCGCTGAACGTGTTTACCGACCGCTACGTGGACCGGACGATCTTCGGATGGGAGGTGCCGCCGGGGATGTTCCAGTCGCTGAACTCGATCTACATCATCCTGCTTGCGCCGCTGTTCGCGTGGCTCTGGCTTACGCTGGCCAAGCGCAACCTCGAGCCGTCCACGCCGGCCAAGTTCGGGCTGGGCCTGATCCAGCTGGGCATCGGCTTCCTGGTGCTGGTGGCAGGAGTCATGGCCAGCGGCAGCGGCATGACCCCGGTGATCTTCATTTTCCTGATCTACCTGCTGCACACCATGGGTGAGCTGTGCCTGTCACCGGTGGGCCTGTCGGCGATGACCAAGCTGGCGCCGGCGCGTATGGCGGGTTTGATGATGGGTACCTGGTTCCTGGCCAGCGCTGCGGGCAACTTCATCGCCGGCCTGATCGCCCGGGCTACGGCCGGTGGCGGGTCCGAAGAAGGCAGCACCACCCAGGTGGTCGAGGTGTACTCCCAGATCGGCTGGGTGGCCATCGGGGTAGGCGTCGGCGTGATCGTGATTTCGCCGCTGGTGCGCAAGCTGATGCACGAAGATGTGATGGGGAAGGACGGCAGGGTCTGATTCCCCGGGAGCGGACACCGCCTGGACCGGAGTCAGGGCCGTGAGGCCAGGTCCAGGCGGGTCAGCAGTCGATCAAGCGTCGCCCGCTCTTCTTCATCCAGGCTGGCCAGCAGTTCGCGCTCATAGTCCAAAGCCATGGGCACCACCTGGTCGTAGACATCCAGGCCGGGGCCGCTCAGGCGCAGGACCGAGCGGCGGCGGTCGCTGTCGTGGATGTCGCGCTGGATCAGGCCCGCCTGGGTCAGGCGCGTGACCGCACGACTCACCGCCACCTTGTCCATCGCGGTGCGCTCGGCCACGGCGCTGGCCGACAGCTCCGGATAGCGCCCCAGCACGGCCAGCACCCGCCACTCGGTGATGCTGATGCCGAAGCGCTCCGCATACACGTCGGCGATGGTCTGGCTGACGTGGTTGGAGATCACGCTGAGCCGGTAGGGAAGGAAATGTTCCAGCTTCAGGATGACGCGGCTGGCGTCGGCCTTGCTGCGCCTGCGCGCATCGGAAGGGGGCTTTGCCATGCTGCGCTGCGCCTTGCAAATGGTTACAAGTGAAACTATAACCATAGGTTCGTCCCATTTGCCAGCGTCGCCACGGCGCGCCCGGCCTCAAACACGGAGTTCCCCCATGACTACCCAGACCCAGCAGGGCCCCAACCTCGGCATGGAGGTCACCACCTTCGAAAACCCGATGGGCATCAACGGCTTCGAGTTCGTCGAATTCGCCGCGCCGGCGGGCGAGGGTGCGCGCATGCGCGATTACCTCGGGAAGCTCGGGTTCACCGCGATCGCCAAGCACCGCGAGCGTGAAATCACCCTGTTCCGCCAAGGCACCATCAACTTCCTGCTCAACGAACAGGCGGATTCCTTCGCCTCCGACTTCGCCGCCAACCATGGTCCGTCGGCCTCCGGTTTCGCCATCCGCTTCAAGAAGGCCCCGGCCGAAGTGCTCGAGCACGTGCTGGCCAGCGGCGGCGAGAAGATGGAGCACAAGGCCGACACCCGCGTGGTCGACTTCCCGGTGATCAAGGGCATCGGCGACTGCATGCTGTACCTGATCGACGACAGCAGCAGCGACGTCTACGCCGACTACGAGCCGCTGCCGGGCGTGGACCAGAACCCGAAGGGCTTCGGCCTGACCTTCATCGACCACCTCACCCACAACCTGTTCCTGGGCAACATGGGCAAGTGGTCGGAGTACTACGAGAAGCTGTTCAACTTCCGCGAGATCCGCTACTTCGACATCAAGGGCGCCAAGACCGGCCTGCTGTCCAAGGCCATGACCGCGCCGGACGGCGTGGTGCGCATTCCGCTCAACGAATCCAACGACGACAAGAGCCAGATCAACGAGTACCTGCGCGAGTACAAGGGCGAGGGCATCCAGCACATCGCGCTGTTCACCGATGACATCTACGAGTCGGTGGAGAAGATGCGCGAGGCGGGCATCGACTTCCTCGATACGCCTGACGCCTACTTCGACGTGATCGACCAGCGCGTGCCCGACCACGGCGAAGATGTTGAGCGCCTGCGCAAGAATGCGATCCTGATCGATGCCGATCCGGAAACCAAGCAGCGCAAGCTGCTGCAGATCTTCGGCAAGAACGCGTTCGGCCCGATCTTCTTCGAGATCATCCAGCGCAAGGGCAACGAGGGCTTTGGCGAGGGCAACTTCCAGGCCCTGTTCGAGTCGATCGAGCGCGACCAGATGGCGCGCGGCGTGCTCTGACGGTATAGGCCGGGGCCGACCGCTTCAGCGGCACGGCCCCGGCATTCCGGTGTCAGTAGCTGCCGGCAAGACCGGCGAACATGGCGGCCCCGCCGAGCAGCAGCATCAGTGCGAACACGATGAGCGAGATCAGCAGCAGGATGCCCTGGATCATGAAAAACAGGCGCAGCTTGTCGGTTGCCCGGGTTGCAGTGGCCACATCCCCGCTGGCCGAAGCTTCCTCGGCGGCACCGGCGGCCTGGAACAGCAGTACGCCCAGCCAGATGGGCACCCAGGCCCAGAGGATGCCGACGATGGTCAGCACCTGCAGCGCGCCGGTGATGATCATCATGACGCCAAGCAGCTTCATCCACAGCTTGCCGTTCACCAGCGGCGCCATGACGGCCCGCAGATTGTCGTTCGATTGCATTGAAAGCTTCCCCTGAGTGAGTTGAAACCACCGATCGGTGGCGCATTCAGATTAATCGCCAATCGCTGCCAAAGGAACAGACCATGACTGTCGCCGCAAATCCCAAGGGATACATGTCCGGCTTTGGAAACGAATTCGCCACCGAGGCGGTAGCCGATGCGCTTCCGGTCGGTCGCAATTCGCCGCAGCGGGTTGCGCACGGGCTCTACGCCGAACAGCTGACCGGCACCTCGTTCACCGCGCCGCGCCACGCCAACCGGCGCAGCTGGCTGTACCGGATCCGCCCGGCGGCGATGCACGGTGAGTTCAAGCCGTTCCACCAGCCGCGCCTGCACGAGGACTTCGGCGATGGCCCGGTCACCCCGGACCAGCTGCGCTGGAACCCGGTGCCGATGCCGGCGGACGACGCTGCCGTGGACTTCGTGGACGGGCTGTTCACCATGGCGGGCAATGGCGGCTCACGCGCCGGCACCGGCGTGGGCGTGCACATGTATGCCGCCAACGCGTCCATGCGCGGGCGGTTCTTCTACAGTGCGGACGGCGAGCTGCTGATCGTGCCCCAGCAGGGCCGGTTGAAGATCGCCACCGAGCTGGGCGTGCTTGAAGTGGAGCCGCAGGAAATCGCGGTCATTCCGCGCGGCGTGCGCTTCCGGGTGGAGTTGCCGGACGGCGCGGCGCGCGGCTATGTGTGCGAGAACTATGGCGCCATGCTGAAGCTGCCGGACCTGGGGCCGATCGGGTCCAACGGCCTGGCCAATCCGCGCGACTTCCTCACCCCGGTGGCGGCGTACGAGGAGGACGAGGGCGATTTCGAACTGATCGCCAAGTTCCAGGGCTACCTGTGGCGGGCCGACATCGGCCACTCGCCGCTGGACGTGGTGGCCTGGCACGGCAACTGTGCCCCGTACAAATACGACCTGCGCCGCTTCAACGCCATCGGCTCGATCAGCTTCGACCACCCGGATCCATCGATCTTCCTGGTGCTGCATTCGCCCAGCGACACCCCGGGCACCAGCAACATGGACCTGGCGATCTTCCCGCCGCGCTGGCTGGTGGCGCAGGACACGTTCCGGCCGCCGTGGTTCCACCGCAACATTGCCAGCGAGTTCATGGGCCTGATCCACGGCGCCTACGACGCCAAGGCCGAGGGCTTCGCGCCGGGCGGATGCTCGCTGCACAACTGCATGACCGGGCACGGACCGGACGCGGCCACCTTCGAGAAGGCGTCCAGCGCGGACCTGTCCAGGCCGGATGTCATCGAGGATACGATGGCTTTCATGTTCGAGACCCGCGCCGTTCTGCGTCCCACCAGCCAGGCGCTGGCGGCGGACCATCGCCAGCGTGACTACCAGGCCTGTTGGGCGGGACTGCGCCGCCATTTCACCCCGCCCCGCTGACCGGCTTCGCCCGGGGCTGGTTTTCGCGTTGCCTCGACGGCGGCCGGGTGACCCTGCGCTGGACCTCCCGACCGGACCATCCGTATGAGTCGCCTGCCCCTGCCGCTGTGCCTGTGCGCCTGCCTGATGCTGTCCGCCTGCGGTCCCGGAGCGCAACCGCAACCGGAGCCGGCGCCGGAGTCGGAACCGCAGGCCAGCGCTGATCCCGCCGGGGCTGGCCGATCGGCGCAGACGCCCGAGGTTGACGAAGCCGAGGTTCCCAAGTACCCGGCCGATGGCGCCATCGGCTTCCAGGGCTTCGGCATGGCGCCGTTCGGCGCCGATCAGGAAGCCGTGCGCATGGCCTGGGGGCGCGATCTGGGCGATGCCGTGCCGGCCGAGCCCGGCGGCTGCTATTACCTGGCGCCGCATGCGCGCCTGCAGGAGGATCGTGACCGCATCGCCTTCATGATCGACGGCGACCGTTTCGTGCGGATCGACGTTACCGCGCCCGACATCGAAGCGCCGGGTGGGGGTCGGGCAGGGCTGTCGGCAGACGCGATCCACGGTCTTTACGGCGAGGGCGTCGAAGAGCGTCCGCACAAGTACATCGACGGCGGGCACTATCTGCGCGTTGCCGACCCGGCCGGCGGCGAAGCCGTCCTGCTGTTTGAAACCGGTGCCGACGGACGCAGCACCCGATGGCGGATCGGGCTGCCTCCGCAGATCGACTGGGTCGAGGGCTGCGGCTGAGCCGTGCGGGGTCAGGCGTTGCGGTTGTCCACGTCTTCCCGCACCGCTCCGTCCGGATCCGGCGGGCGCGGCGGGGTGGGCGGCAGCTCGCCCATCAGCGACAGCGTGGCGCGCGACATCAGGTGCGCGCTGACCGGCGCGGTCAGGAACAGGAACACCACGATCAGCAGCTCGCGCGGGTGCAGGCCGGTGCCGTAGAAGCTGTGGAACAGGATCGAGGCCACCAGGATGCAGCCCACGCCCATGGTGCTGGCCTTGGTGGGGCCGTGCAGCCGGCGCAGGAAGGTGCTCAGCTTGACCAGCGAGAACGCGCCGAGGAAGGCGAAGAAGCTGCCGGTAGCCAGCAGCAGGATCAGGACGATGTCGAGGATCTGGATCATTCCACGATATCCCTTCGGATCACGTACTTGCTCAGCACCACGGTACTGAAGAACCCGAGCATGGCGATGATCAGCGCGACTTCAAAATAGAGCTCGGTATCCAGGTACATCCCGAACAGGATCAGCTGCGCCACGCCGTTTACATACAGCGTGTCCAGGGCCAGGATCCGGTCGGGGGCGGTGGGGCCGCGCAGCAGTCGCCACAGCGACATCAGCATGGCCAGCCCGACCACGGACAGGGCGATGACGATTGCGATCTGGATCATGGGAACACCTTCCGCAGCCGGACTTCATAGCGCTGCTTGATTTCATCGATCATGCCCTGCGGGTCGTCCGTGCTCAGCACGTGCACCAGCATGTACTTGCGGTCTTCGGTCAGCGCCGCCGCCACGGTGCCGGGTGTCAGGGTGATCACGCTGGCCAGGGCCGAGATCCCGTGGATGTTGGTCAGCTCCAGCGGGATCCAGATGAAGTGCGGGGTCAGCTTCTTCTCATTTCCGAGTACCTGGCGGGCGACGGTGAAATTGGCCACCAGCAGGTCCCACATCAGCACCGCACCCAGCTGCAGCAGCACGTCCAGCCGGGCCATGCGCGCGAACTCGCGCTCCAGGCGGGTGGCAATCAGCGGCATCACCACCGCCAGCACCAGCGCCATCAATATATGGGCGAAGCTCAGCTCTTCGGCCATCAGCAGCCAGAATGCGAACACCGTGAAGCTCTGCGGCAGCGAGGGCAGCACGCGGCGCCGCAGGGTCAACAGCCGTCTCATGGTCTGTCGTTTCATGGTGAGGGCTCCCGCAGCTGCGGCTGGGTGGAGCGGACCTGCTGGATGTAATTGCCCGGCGTCAGCAGCTGCTCGGCCGTGGCATCGGTATAGCGCAGGATCGGCCCGGCGGCCACGGTCATCGCCACGCCGTAGGCCAGCAGCAGGAAGGTGGCACCGACCTCGATCGGTCGCGGCGAAGGCGGCGGCTTGCCCTCACCGGGAGCCTCCACGCGCCAGAACAGACGGGTGCCGGTGCGGGTCAGGCCAATGATCGTCAGCAGGCTCCCGCCCAGTACCGCGGCCCAGATCCACCCGGTGCTGGCAGAGGGCACTGCGCCCAGCACCACGAACTTGCCGATGAACCCGGACAGCGGCGGCAGTCCGGCCACCGATACCGCGGCAATCAGGTACACCATGGCCGAGCCCGAACGGGTGGGCGGTGCGATCGGCAGCACGTGGTCGCCGAGGTTGCCGCGCTGGCGCTGCACCAGGTCGGCGATCAGGAACAGCGCCGCAGTCACGAACACGCTGTGCGACAGGTAGTACAGACCACCGCTGATTCCCTGCTGGTTGGCCACGGAGAAGGCGATGAACAGGGTGCCTGCCGAGAGCATCACCAGGTAGGCCACGGCGACCCGCATGCGGGTGGCGCCAACCACGCCGACTGCTGCCAGCACCACGGTCAGGCCGCCCGCCACCAGCAGGGCATCCCAAGCGTAGTCGGCCAACGGCCCGGCCCCGGCGCCGAACATCAGCGTGTACACCCGCAGCACGGCGTACAGGCCCACCTTGGTCATGATGGTGAACAGCGCCGCCACCGCCGCAGGCGCGCGCGAGTAGGCTTCCGGCAGCCAGATATAGAGCGGTATCAACGCCGCCTTGCCGCAGAACACCACCAGCAGCAGCCCGGCCGCGGCCTTCACCATGGCCACGTCTTCGGGCGCCGTTTCGGCAATGCGAATCGCCATCTCGGCCATGTTGAGCGTGCCGAGCATGCCGTACAGCAGGCCCAGTGCAATCAGGAACAGCGTGGAGGCGGCGATGTTGAACACCACGTAGTGCATGCCCGCGGAGATGCGCGAGCCGAGCGCGCCGCTCAACAGCAGCCCGAACGAGGCCACCAGCATCACTTCGAAGAACACGAACAGGTTGAACAGGTCGCCGGTCAGGAACGATCCGTTGAGGCCGGCCAGCTGCAGCTGGAACAGGGCGTGGAAGTGCAGCGCACGCTTGTCCCAGCCGGCGGTGGCGTGCAGCAGGCAGGGGATCGCCAGCAGGGTGGTGGTGAGCACCATCAGCGCGCTCAGCCGGTCCACCACCAGGGTGATGCCCAGCCGCGCCGGCCAGTCGCCCACCAGGTACACGGTGATCTCGCCACCGGCCGCCGCCTGCACCAGCATCACCGAAACCGCCAGCAGCGCGGTCATCGCGATCCACGCGCCGGTGCGCAGGGTGCGGGTGCTCTGGCGCCGCTCGAGCAGCAACAGGCAGGCCCCTGCCACAAGCGGAACCAGGATCGGAAGAATGGCCAGGTGTTGCATCATTTCTGCTCTTCCGACGGATCCTGGGCGTCCACGTGGTCACTGCGCAGGTCGGCGTGGTTGCGCATCGCCACCACCACGGTGATGGCCGTGGTCGCGAACGCGATCACGATCGCGGTCAGCACCAGCGCCTGCGGCAGCGGATCGGCATGGTTGGCGAGCGTTGCCTCCACTCCGTCCATCAGCACCGCCGGCTTGCCTACCACCAGGCGGCCGGAGGAAAAGATCAGCAGGTTAGTCGCATACGAGAGCAGGGTCAGGCCCAGGATCACGTCGAACGTGCGCGCCCGCAGCAGCAGGTACACGCCGCCGGCGGTCAGCGTCCCGATCGCGGTAGCCAGCGCGAACTCCATCAGTAGGCCTCCTCTGTGGCCCGCTGGCGCTGCTTGACCGTACCCATGGTCGAGAGCATCAGCAGGGCGCTGGCGAACACCGTCACGTACACGCCAGTGTCGAACAGCAGCGCGCTGGCGAGCGGCAGGTAGCCGATCAGCGGCAGCTGCAGGTCGATGTGCCCGCTGGTCAGGAACGGATAGCCGAAGAAGAACGAGCCCATGCCCCCGGCGGCGGCCAGCAGCAGGCCCAGCCCGATGCCGCGTACGTAATCGAAGCCGAACGTGGCTTCCACCGTGCGCGCACCCTGCAGCACGTACTTGATCAGTATCGGCACCGCGATGGCCAAGCCGGCGATGAAGCCGCCGCCAGGCGCGTTGTGGCCGCGCAGGAACAGATAGATCGATACCGTCAGGGTCAGCGGGAAGATCAGCTGGGTCAGGTCGGCCGGGATCGGCAGGGTCACCGGCGGGCCCGGCATGACCTCGTCAGGGCGCAGGCGGGCCCAGCGCAGCAGCGCATGCACCACCAGGCCGGCCATGCCGAACACGGTGATCTCGCCAAAGGTATCCAGACCTCGGAAGTCCACCAGGATCACGTTGACCACGTTGCTGCCATAGGCCTCGGGCAGCGAGCGGGCCAGCAGCTCGCCGGCGATGGTCTGCGAGGGCCGCACCATCATCGCGTACGCGAGCGCCGCGATGCCGCCACCGGCAGCGACCGAGATGCCGATGTCGCGCCAGCGGCGCACCATGGAGCGCTGCTGCGGCGACTGCTTGGGCAGGTAGTTCAGCGCCATCATCAACATGGCGACGGTGACCATCTCCACCAGGATCTGGGTCAGGGCCAGGTCCGGTGCCGACAGGTACACGAAGATCAGGCTCACCATCAGCCCCACCGCGCCGATCACGATCAGCGCGGTCAGGCGTTTGCTGTGCATGCTGACCGTGGCCAGGGTGGCGACCACCAGCACCGCCCAGATCACCCAGCCCATCACCGGCAGCGGCTGCAATTGCCCCGCCTGCGGCAGGGTCATGGGCAGGCTGGCCAGGAACGGCACCGCGCCGATGGCCATGGCCACCAGCAGCAGCCACAGCAGGCTGCGCCGCAGGCCGCCCGCGACAATCCATTCGCTGGCAACACGGGCGCCGTTGAACAGGGCTTCAACGTTGAGCTGGAACAGATGGCGGCCGCGCGCGCCCAGCATCGCCGCATGGATGTCGAACAGCCGGCGCAGGCTGAAATACAGGACCACGCCGCCAACCACGCCCAGGAAGCTCATCAGCAGCGGCAGGTTGAAGCCGTGCCACAGCGACAAGGTGTATTCCGGCGCCGCAGAACCCAGGGTGCCGGCGACCGCTGTTTGCAGGGTTGGCCCCACCACCACTGCGGGCAGGATGCCCACCGCCAGACAGGCGAGGACCAGGATGGCCACCGGGATCCGCATCCAGCGCGGCGGCTCGTGCGGCACCACGTCGATGTCGCGCGGACCTTGGCCAAAGAACGTGTCGTGGACGAAGCGCAGGCTGTAGGCCACGCCGAACACGCCGTACAGTGCCGCCACGATCGTGATCACCAGCTGCAGCGCGCCGTGGCCCTGCACGTCCAGCGCCTCGGCGAAGAACATTTCCTTGGACAGGAAGCCGTTGAGCAGCGGGATCCCGGCCATGGCCAGCGAGGCGATGATCGCCAGCGCGCTGGTGATTGGCATGAATCTTCGCAGGTTGCCGAGCCGGCGCATGTCGCGGGTGCCGGTCTCATGGTCGATGATGCCCGCGGCCATGAACAGCGACGCCTTGAAGGTGGCGTGGTTGAGGATGTGGAACAGCGCCGCCACCACCGCCATCGGCGTGGACAGGCCGAACAGCAGGGTGATCAGTCCCAGGTGGGAGATGGTGGAGTACGCCAGCAGGCCCTTCAGGTCATGCTGGAAGATCGCGAACCACGCGCCCATCAACAGGGTGATCGCGCCGATCGAACTGACCGTATAGAAGAACAGGTCGGTACCGGCCAGCGCGGGGTGCAGGCGCGCCAGCAGGAACACGCCCGCCTTGACCATCGTTGCCGAGTGCAGGTAGGCCGAGACCGGGGTGGGCGCCGCCATTGCATGCGGCAGCCAGAAATGGAACGGGAACTGCGCGCTCTTGGTGAAGATGCCCAGCAGCACCAGGCCGAGGATGGCCGGGTACAGGCCGCTCGCGCGGATCAGGTCGCCGGAGGCCAGCACCACGTCCAGGTCGTAGCTGCCGGTGACCCGGCCGATCAGCAGCACGCCGCCCAGCAGCGCCAGCCCGCCCATGGCGGTGATGGTCAGGGCCATGCGTGCGCCCTGGCGCGCGTCCTGCTGGTGCGACCAGAAGCCGATCAGCAGGAACGAACTGATCGAGGTCAGCTCCCAGAACACCACCAGCAGAAGCAGGTTGCCGGCGATGACCATGCCGAGCATGGAGCCCATGAACAGCAGCAGGTAGGCAAAGAAGCGCGGCGCCGAGTCCTGTTCGCTCAGGTAGTAGCGCGCATACATCACGATCAGCACGCCGATGCCCAGCACCATGCCGGCGAACATCCAGGCCAGGCCGTCCAGGCGCAGGTCGAACATCAGTCCGACCTGGGGGATCCATTCGTAAACGACCCGTGGCACATCGCCTGACATCACCGCGGGGGTGAGCCAGACCAGGATCGCCAGACCGAGCAGGGGAGCGGAGGCGGCCATCCATGCGATCGCAGAGCGGGGCACGGCGTGGAACGCCGCCACCGAAAGCGCCAGCACGAAGGGCAGGGCCAACAGGACCTCTAGCATCAGTCTCCTTATCTGAATGGGGCCGCGAAGCGGGGGAGCTGCGCGCGGCGGAATGGAATTCTAGCAGGCCGCCCCGGCGACCGGACCCGACAGGTTAGCGCACCGCTTGCGCCCGATGCCCGCCCGGACGCCATCGCCTATGCTTGCCCGATGCAGTCGCAGAACGCCGCACGCCGCCCCAGTTTCCTGCTCCCGCCGCGGACATTCCGGTGACGGTGGGTACGCGCAGCGGACTGGTTTTCGGTGGCAGCGGACAGCTGGGGCAGGCCCTCATCGCCCGCCTGGCTACTGTCGGCTGGAGCGTGTCGGCCGTGTCGCGTCGGGCGCAACCCGGTGACGGCCGGGTGCGCTGGTTCGAAGGCGGATTGGAGCACCCGCCGGCACTGCCGGGCAGCTTTGGAGTGATCTTCAGCTGCGGCCCGCTGGACCTGTTTTCGCAGTGGTACGCGGACAGCGATATCGACTGCCGGCGGATCGTCGCGTTCGGCTCCACCAGCATGCACGCCAAGCGCGCGGCCCAAGACCCCGGCGAGCGCGATCTGGCCGCACGCCTGCAGGGCGCCGAGCAACGCCTGTTCCACACCGCCGCCAACCGGGCCGCCGCCGCCACCGTCCTGCGCCCGACCCTGATCTACGGAGCAGGGCGTGACCACAACCTCACCCGCATCGCTGCCCTTGCATCGCGCACCCGCTTCTTCCCGCTGCCGCGAGGCGCTACCGGGCTGAGGCAACCGGTGCACGTTGAAGACCTGGCCGCCGCGGCCTTCTCCGCCGCGACGGCCGCGGCCAGTCACGGTCAGGGTTATGACCTGCCAGGGGGAGAAACCCTGCAGTACAGTGAAATGGTTGCCCGCACCCTGGCCGCCCTGTCACCCGCCCCACGCCTGGTGGAGCTGCCCGGTCCACTGTTTCGTCTCGCCCACACGGCCGCCCGAGCAGCGGGCTATCTGCAGGGCATGCCCGCTGGCGCGATCGCGCGCATGCGCGAAGACCTGGTGTTTGACTCGGTGCCCGCCGCGCGTGATTTCGGCTACGCGCCACGCCCGTTCCATCCGACCGCCGAGATGTTCATTCCACCCGGCAGTTGAGAGCGTCGGAACGCCGCCTCGGCAGCCAGCGAAGCCCCGCCGGTATTCACCGCAAGCCAAGCCCCGTCGTGGCCGGCAGGCCTTCGCAGCGAAGTAAAGGAGGAGGCATCCGCCGCAGGCGGAGGCCGGGGGACATGAGCAGCGAAGGCCTGCCGGCCGCGGCGGGGCCCCTCAGGTCACCGCGTCATGTATCGAATGCAACGCTACCCCCGCATGGCCAATAGTCACGCGGCTTCGCGCGCATGGCGCGCTCCTACGGCAGGCGGGACGCCTCGTCCCCTGCCGCCGCAGCAACGCTGCCCGGCGCAGCATCATTCAAAGGCGTGCGCGCCTTCGTCAGCGTGCGCAGCGCGATCACCAGCACACCGCTCAACACCATCGCCCCGCCAATCCACATCGCCGGCCCCGGCCGGTCACCCCAGAACACAATGCCCAGGATCACCGCAAACACCGGCGTCATCAGCAGATACGGCGTCACCTGCGCCACCGGATGCCGCTGTACCAGCAGATAGAACAGCCCGTGCCCGAGCAGCGACGCGAAAATCGCCGCATACAGCGCCCCGCCCCAGCCGATCCATGTCACCTCGCGCAGCCCCGAGAAACTGCCCGGCTCAAACACCGCGCTGATCACCAGCAGCGGCCCCAGCGCAATGATCGCCGTCCAGCCCTGCTGGCTGATCATGTCCACCCCGCGCAGCCCGCGCATCAGCACCGTGCCCAGCGCCAGGAAGGCCGACGACACCAGCATCGCCACCAGCGAGGCCGGGCTCTGCAGCACCATCGGGTCGAACCCCAGCACAAGCACGCCGCCAAAACTGAGCGCGATGGCCAGCGTGGTCCGCCACGCGAAGCGCTCGCCCAGCAGCCACCAGGCCAGCAGCACCGCCATGGGCACGTAGCTCTGGGCCACGATCGCCGGGGAGGACAGGTTGTCGGCCAGGCGCAGCGACAGGAAACTGGTGCCGAAGTGCAGCGTGCCGTTGAGCACCGCCACTGCAGCCAGCCGGCCCCACTGGTCACGCGGCGGCGCCTTGATGAACCACACCAGCATCGCCCCCAGCATCACCATCCGCACCGCGGTGAACATGAAAGGCGGCAGCTCGCGCAGCGCATGCGCCGAGACGAGGAAGTTCAGCGCCCAGAACACGCACACCAGACCGACCAGGACCAGGTCGCGTCCACCCAGTCCACGCAAATTTGAGCTCATGCAGTAGCTACCAGTGCCAACCGAAGCGGCGATAGAGTTTGGCCAACACCCAGGCCGGGCCGATCAGCAGGTAGCGCAGGTCGGTGAAAAAGCTCGGCTTCTTGGCTTCGTACAGCTTGCTGTGACCGACGAACTGGGCGATCCAGGCCACTGTGAACACGCCAATGGCCAGCCCCAGCAGACCGCGCGAGCCCAGCCTGTCGTGCAGCCACCAGGTCAACGTTGCCATGGCCAGGAACACCAGCAGCATGCCCAGCCCGATCCGGCGCGAAGCGCGGTAATAGAACAGCCACGCCGCGAACATCGCCATCACAGCCCAGATGCCCTGTTCGAACAGCCCGCCGGAGGGGATGCACCACAGCAGCGCAATCACGCTCCACAGGATCAAAGGCACCGCCACCACGTGGATGGCCTGGTTGACCGGATTGCGATGGTCGCCGGAATAATTGGCGAACCAGCGGTCAATCGGTCGGGTGCTTGTTCCTTCGGCGCCGGCGTTCATTGGATGCTGATACCCGCCAGCCGCTGCAGCGCTTCCGCATAGCGGGCGCGGGTGCGTTCGATCACCTGCGGAGGCAGGCGCGGGCCCGGGGCGGTCTTGTCCCAGTCCTGCGTCTCCAGCCAGTCGCGCACGATCTGCTTGTCGTAGCTGGGCGGGCTGCTGCCCAACTGGTATTCATCCGCGGGCCAGTAGCGCGACGAATCCGGGGTCAGCATTTCGTCCATCACGTACAGCCGCCCGTCCTCGTCGGTGCCGAACTCGAACTTGGTGTCGGCCAGCAGGATCCCGCGCTCGGCCGCGTGGGCGGCGGCGAAGCGGTACAGGCGCAGGGTTGCGTCGCGGATCTGTTCGGCCAGCTCGCCGCCGATCCGGTGGACCATGGTGTCGAAGTCGATGTTCTCGTCGTGCTCGCCCGGCGCGGCCTTGCTGGAAGGCGTGAACACCGGCTCGGCCAGCTGCTCGGCCTGGCGCAGGCCGTCGGGCAGACGGATGCCGCTGACATGGCCGGTGCGCTGGTAATCCTTCCAGCCGCTGCCGATCAGATAGCCGCGGGCGATCGCTTCCACCGGCAGCGGGCGCAGCTTGCGCGCCACCACCGAGCGCTTCGCGTACGGCGCGGGGTCCACGCCATCGGGCAGCATCGAGGCCACGTCCACCCCGGTCAGGTGGTTGCGCATCAGGTGCTCGGTGCGGTCGAACCAGAAGTTGCTGATCTGGCAGAGCATCTCGCCCTTGCCGGGGATCGGGTCGGGCAGGACCACGTCGAATGCCGACAGGCGGTCGGTGGCCACGATCAGCAGGCCTTCGCCCGGATCCGGGGCGTCCCCGGTGGCGCCTGGCAGTCTGCCCAGGTCGAATACATCGCGCACCTTGCCGCGGTGGTGCAGGGTCAAACCGGGCAGGTCGGCGGAAATGAGCGTCGTCGACACGGTGTAAGCCGGTGGCTGTGAGGGCCGGGCAGTGTAGTGCCATTCGACCCCGGGAGTCAGCGGGCACGTCGCCGCGGCCGCGAAGCACCTACAATGGCCCGATGAAACGCTGGTACGGAAAACTGTTCGGCTTCATTGCCGGCTGGCTGTTGCTCAGGCATCCCATTGGGGGGGTGATCGGCCTGCTGATCGGCCATGCGTTCGATGCGGACTGGCTGATTCCGAAGAAAAGCGCCCCGTATCGCGTGCTTGGCGTTGACGTGAACGCCACCGATGCCGAGATCGACCAGGCCTACCGGCGGCTGATGTCCCAATACCACCCGGACCGCCTGTCCGGGGCCGCGCCCGAGCTGCGCGACAAGGCCGGCAAGCGGGCGCGGGAAATCAACGCCGCCTACGACCATATCAAGACCATGCGCCGCCGGCGCTGAGCCGCCGCTTCCCAGCATCCCCTCCACGCACAGCCGAGCCGTCGCCATGCAGCCTGCCGTCATCGCCCCGTCCATCCTGTCCGCCGATTTCGCCCGCCTGGGCGAGGAAGTCGACAACGTCCTGTCCGCCGGTGCGGACTGGGTGCATTTCGACGTGATGGACAACCACTACGTGCCCAATCTCACCATCGGTCCGCTGGTGTGCGAGGCCCTGCGCAAGCACGGGGTGAGGGCGCCGATCGATGTGCACCTGATGGTGGAGCCGGTCGATCGCATCGTTCCGGATTTTGCGAAGGCGGGGGCGAGTTTGATCAGCTTCCACCCGGAGGCGAGCCGGCATGTGCATCGGACGATCCAGCTGATCAAGGCGGAAGGCTGCCAGGCGGGGCTGGTGCTGAACCCGGCGACGCCGGTGGAAGTGCTGGACTACGTGCTGGAGGAGCTGGATCTGGTGCTGCTGATGTCGGTGAATCCGGGGTTTGGGGGGCAGGCGTTTATCCCTTCGACGCTGCACAAGCTGCGGCAGGTGCGCGAGCGCATCGATGCCAGCGGGCGGGCCATCCGGCTGCAGGTGGATGGTGGGGTGAAGCCGGACAACATCGGTGAGATTGCTGCGGCGGGTGCGGATACGTTTGTGGCTGGCTCGGCCATTTTCGGCAAGCCGGACTACCGGGCGGTGATTGATGAGATGCGCGCCGGCATTGCTGGCGCTGCTGGCTTGCGGGCCTGAGAGAGTGGGAGCGGGGCGTCGGGACGGGGATTTTTCTGAGCCGGGTCCTGGGTTCGGCTGGAACCTGCGCGCTTCGATTCAGTTCGCCGTGACCTGAGGGGCCCCGCCGTGGCCGGCAGGCCTTTGCGCTCCATGTCCCCCGGCGGCCTGCGGCCGCCTCCTCCTTTACTTACGCGCAAAGGCCTCCCGGCCACGACGGGGCGCGGCTTGCGGGTGCAGGGGTAGCGCCGGCCGAATTCCGGGCATGTATGGACGCCTACGTTGTAGGAGCGCGCCATGCGCGCGAAGCCGCGTGAATACCAGCGAAGCGACATTAAGGAATCCACAAAAAAGGCCGCGACGTCCGCCGCGGCCTTTCCCGTTGAATATTTGGAGGCTGATCCTGCCTCCGCCCGTCGTCCCTGATATGGCCTCCCATGTTCCGCGGCATTGATGACAGGTCGATGACGGGCGGGTGGCACCTGTGCCACCGGTTGGCTCGCGCACTTGGGCCCCAGCCGCTACATTGCGCTGATGATTACCCGTGAGCAGTTCCAGGCCTTCGCCGCCGAGGGCCATACCCGTATTCCCGTGGTGCGCGAGGTGCTGTCCGATCTGGACACGCCGCTGTCGGTGTACCTGAAGCTGGCCGACGGCCCGCATACCTATCTGTTCGAGTCGGTCGAGGGCGGGGAGCGTTTTGGCCGCTATTCGATCATCGGCCTGCCCGCTGCGCGGGTGTACACGTTCCGGGGGCATGAGCTGGCGGTGAGCGTGCACGGCGAGGTGCTGGAAACGCGCCACGTGGAAGATCCCTTCGCTGAAGTGGAGCGGCTGCGCACTGGGCATTCGGTGCCGGAAGTGGAGGGCCTTCCCGGTTTCTCGGGCGGACTGGTGGGGTGGTTTGGGTTCGAGTGCATCGACTACATCGAGCCGCGCCTGGCCCGTGGGGATCTGCCCGATGAGCTGGGGACGCCGGACATCTTGCTGATGGAGTCGGAGGAGGTCGCGGTATTCGACAACCTCAAGGGCCGGCTGTACCTGATCGTGCATGCCGATCCGCGCCAGCCGCAGGCATGGGGGCGGGCCAACCGGCGGCTGGATGCGCTGGTGCATCGATTGCGCCACGCAGGGGCCGGCTATCCGGAGACGCTGCAGCCGGCGGCGCTGGACGAGGAGGATTTCGTTTCCGGCTTCACCCGCGAGGGTTTCATCGCGGCGGTGGAGAAGTCGCAGGAATACATCCGCTCCGGCGACATCTTCCAGGTAGTGCTGAGCCAGCGCCTGTCGGTCCCGTTCAACGCCCGGCCTGTGGATGTGTACCGGGCGCTGCGCGCGCTGAATCCGTCGCCGTACATGTATTTCCTCGACACCGGCGGTACCCAGGTGGTGGGCTCGTCGCCGGAGATCCTGGTGCGCCAGCAGGGCGGCACGGTGACCGTGCGGCCGATCGCCGGTACCCGTCCGCGCGGTGCCACGTCGGAGGAGGACGCCGCGCTGGAAGCCGAGCTGCTGGCCGATCCGAAGGAGCGCGCCGAGCACCTGATGCTGATTGATCTCGGCCGCAACGATGTCGGCAGGGTGTCCGAGCCGGGCATGGTGGAGCTGGGCGAGAGCTTTGCCATCGAGCGCTACAGCCACGTCATGCATATCGTCAGCGAAGTCACCGGCCGGCTGAAGGAAGGCCTGAGCTATGCCGACGTGCTGCGGGCGACATTTCCCGCAGGCACCGTCAGCGGTGCGCCCAAGGTGCGCGCGCTGGAGATCGTGCGTGAGTTGGAACCGATCCGGCGCAACGTCTACTCCGGCGCGGTCGGTTACATCGGCTGGCACGGCGATGCCGACACGGCCATCGCCATCCGCACCGCGGTCATCCAGGACGGCCGCCTGCACGTGCAGGCCGGCGCCGGCATCGTCCACGATTCGGACCCGGCAAAGGAGTGGGACGAAACCATGAGCAAAGGCCGCGCCCTGTTCCGCGCCGTGGCCCAGGCCGCCAAAGGTCTCTAACCGCGCCGCCTTGCACTGTAGGAGCGCGTCTTACGCGCGAAGCCGCGTGACCCCTGTCGGTGCTGTGTGACTTCGGTGACGACGTCCCGGCCGGCGCCCCGACGCTCCGCCGCAATTTACGCGGCGGAGCGCGCATGGCGCGCTCCTGCATCAGCAAAGCGTGGGTTGATCAGGCGAGCGTGCGCACGGTGATGACCGCGGGGTCATCGGCATGTTCGAGCAGCAGCCGCCGCACCCGGTCCTGCCACGCCGCGCCGAAGCGGGCGATCGCCTCCGAGCCGCCGGCCAGGGCGAGCGGGATCATCAAGCGCATTTCGGGGTCGGCGGGGACCGGCGAAGGATCGAACCTGACCTCGACCGACGCGCCGGTATCCTGCCGCTTCATCCGCAGCGCCGCCGCCGTGGCGTCGCCGTAGCGCAGAAGGTCATTGCGGGCGTGCAGCCCGCCCAGGCCCTTGAATCCGCCGGTGCCGGCCGCGCCGGTCACCAGGGTCAGGACCTGGCCGATCACCCCGGCAACGCCGGCGTCTTCCGCCTCCGGCATGCTGACCGTAACGCCGCCACGCTCGGGCAGGTCGTCACCATAAAGCGCACTCAGGCCGGCGCGGGCCGAAAGCCAGGCGCCGGCGACGGTGGGGCAGGAGTGGCCGGCCAGGCGCACGGCGTCGGCGTAGCGGTACTCGATCAATCCGTCCGTGGCGGTGCCGAGCAGCTTCGCCAGGCCGTCGCGTACGCGGATGACCGGCGCGTCTTCAAAAAATGCGGGAAATGTCATGCCCCCAGTCTGCCGCCGCCCCGCCTTTCCCGCGCTGACCTGGATCAAGCCGTCCTGCACGGGGCGGTTCGTGCCCCGGCTATGACCGGTCCACGGGCCCGGATGATTCCGCCACGCGCTCCTGCGCCCGGCCCAGCCACAGCGCCAGCGCGGCCCACACCAGCGCCAGTGGCACCACCACGCTCACCAGCCCTCCCATAGCCATCCCCAGCCGCGCCAGCGCGCCTTCGGTCTGCGCGCCGACCACGTCGCCGGCCCGGTACACGAAGGTGTCGATGAAGGCCTTGGCCTTGTACTTGTCCTCGCGACTGACCACGGTGAACAGCGCCTCGCGCGCCGGCCGGGTGATGCCGCGCTGCACCGCGCGATTGGTTGCTTCAAGCAGCACCAGCACTACGAACGAGCCATAGATCGCCAGGCCGATGAAGCCGATCGCGGTAGCTATCGGCAGGATCGCCAGCGCCACCCCCAGCCCGAAGCGCTGGATGATCTTGCCGGTCATGGTCAGCTGCAGCACCAGCACCGCGATCTGGGTCCACATGTCGATGTTGCCGAAGATCGCCGTGCGCGCATCCAGGTCGTCGGTCACCGCCGCCACCATCTGCAGGCGGGTGAAGTAGATGAAGGTCGCCACTACCGTCATCAGCAGGATGTAGCCGGCGATGGCGCTGAGGTAGCGCGACTGGAACACCGCCTTGAACCCGGCCCATGCGCTGCCGCCGATACGCTCGCGATCGGCACCGGCCGCAACCGCCGATGCCGCGGTGTCTGCCGCTCCGTCCCGATCCGGCGCCATCCGCACCAGCAACCAGGCCACCGCCAGCGCCAGCAGCAGGAACCCCGCCGCCACCAGCAGCAGCGCCGGCGTGCCCAGCGGCTCGGCCAAGCGCCCGGCCAGCCACGGCCCGAAGATCGCCCCCGCCGTGCCGCCCACCGAGATCAGGGCAAAGAAGCGTCGGCCCTGGTCGGGAGAGAAGCGGTCTGCCATCAGCGCCCAGAACACCATGGTCACGAACAGGTTGAACACGCTGAACCACACGTAGAACACCTGTCCGCTGCGCTCGCCCACCGCGCCGGGCGCAAACATCAGCAGCCCCCAGAAGCCGACCAGGCTGAGCGCGAAGAACCCGTACGTCGCCCCGATTGCCTGCAGCCGCCGCAGCCGGCTCACCAGCCAACCGAACACCGGGTTCACCGCCAGCGTCACCAGCGCGGTGCCGATGAACAGCCAGCGCACGCTGTCGATCCCGCGCTCCATCCCCAGCGCATCGCGCGCCGGTCGCAGCAGCATCAACGCGGTGAGGATGCAGAAGAAGAACAGGCCCGCCAGCAGCACCGGTGCCAGCTCGCCGCGGCGCAGGTTGAACATCGCCTGCAGGGTGGCGGAGCGGTCGCGGGGCGCCCGATCGGCGGGTTGGGGCATGCGGCAAACCCTGTGCAGCGAGTGCGCCCAGTATGCCGCCGTCGCTCGCCGTAGGAGCACGCCATGCGTGCGAAGCCGCGTAAATCATGTCCGTGCGCCGGAGCTTCGGCCAAGACGTCGTCACCGGCGCCTCGCCGCGTCGCCGGACGTCACGCGGCTTCGCGCGTAAGACGCGCTCCTACAGATGGGGCGCTGCTAAGCTGGCGCACCTTTTTGCCCGTCCCGATGCCGCCGTCATGCTGCTGATGATCGACAACTACGACAGCTTCACCTTCAACCTCGTGCAGTACCTGCAGACGCTGGGGGCGGAGGTGCGGGTGGAGCGCAACGATGCGCTGACGGTGGATGAGATCGTGCGGTTGCGGCCGGAGCGGATCGTGATCTCGCCGGGGCCGTGCACGCCGAACGAGGCCGGGGTGTCACTGGAAGTGATCGAGCGCCTTGGGCCGAGCACCCCGATCCTGGGCGTGTGCCTGGGCCACCAGGCGATTGGCCAGGCCTACGGCGGCAAGGTGGTGCGTGCGCAGCGGATCATGCATGGCAAGACTTCGCCCATCCGCCACCGGGGGCAGGGCGTGTTCGCGGGCTTGCCGGACGGTTACGTGGCCACTCGTTACCACTCGCTGGTGGTCGAGCGCGAGAGCCTGCCCGACTGTCTGGAGGTCACCGCATGGACGGAGCTGGAGGGCGGCGGCTTCGAGGAGATCATGGGCCTGCGTCACCGCGAGCATCCGGTGGAAGGCGTGCAGTTCCACCCCGAATCAATCCTCACCGAACACGGCCACGCGCTGCTGCAGAACTTCCTCCAGCGCTGACCCCCTCTGTAGGAGCGCGCCACGCGCGCGAAACCGCGTGAACCTGATAACGGAAGATCGCGGTCAATCCTGGGGGCCGGCGGGGCATTCCCGGGCGGGACTATCGGCGCCATGGACGGCGCCGATAAGCCTACATGGACGTATTTACGTGCGTGTCCCGCCCGGGAGTGCCCCGCCGGCCGGCCCGCGTGGGATTCACGCGGTTTCGCGCGCGTGGCGCGCTCCTACGCAAGCCGGTTGGGACGCGGGGTATCCTAGGCGGTCGCCCATTTTCCCGGAAACACATGCCTATTTCCCCCCAGGAAGCGCTGCAGCGCACGATTGAACACCGCGAAATCTTCCACGACGAAATGGTGGATCTGATGCGCCAGATCATGGGCGGCGAGGTGTCGCCGGTGATGACCGCCGCGATCCTTTCGGGCCTGCGGGTCAAGAAGGAAACCGTGGGGGAGATTGCCGGCGCAGCCGTGGCCATGCGCGAGTTTTCGCGCCAGGTGGAGGTGGCCGATCGCACGCACCTGGTCGACATCGTCGGCACCGGCGGCGATGGCGCGCACACGTTCAACATCTCCACGGCCAGCATGTTCGTGGCCGCCGCTGCAGGTGCCCGGGTGGCCAAGCACGGCAACCGCAGCGTGTCGTCCAAGTCCGGCAGCGCCGACGCGATCGAGGCGCTGGGCGCGGCGATCGAGCTGCAGCCGGAACACGTAGCGCAGAGCATCGCCGAGACCGGCATCGGCTTCATGTACGCCCCGATCTACCATCCGGCGATGAAGCAGGTGGCGCCGGTGCGCGGGGAGATGGGCGTGCGCACGCTGTTCAACATCCTCGGGCCGCTGACCAATCCCGCGGGCGCGCCGAACATCCTGATGGGCGTGTTCCATCCCGATCTGGTGGGCATCCAGGTGCGCGTGCTGCAGCGCATGGGCGCCGAGCGCGCGCTGGTGATCTGGGGCCGCGACGGCATGGATGAACTCTCGCTCGGCGCCGGAAGCATGGTCGGTGAGCTGCGCGATGGAAAGGTGCGCGAGTACGACGTGCATCCAGAAGATTTCGGCATCGCCATGGCCGCCAGCCGCAACCTGCGGGTAGCCGATCCGGCCGAGTCCCGGGTGATGGTGCTGGACGCAATCGACGGCAAGCCGGGCTTGCCGCGCGAGATCGTCGCCTTCAATGCCGGCGCGGCGCTGTATGTCGCCGGGGTGGCTGAAGATATTGCCGACGGCATCGCCAAGGCCCGCGCGGCCATGGCCAGCGGCGCCGCCCGGGCCAAGCTGGAGGCCTTCGTGGCCACCACGCGCCGTCTGGCGGAGGCGGGCGCCTGAGTGGTGCGCCCCGCATCGCCGCCCTGACGGACTGTTGATGCCGGGTAGGATGGCATCCCCCGAACGGGGATCGGGCGCCGCTGAGGCGCCCGGATTGGAACGTACGGATTGAAGCTGGATATGCCGCGGAGGCAAGGTTGACCGACATTCTGGAAAAGATCCTGGCGCGCAAGCGCGAGGAAGTTGCCGAGCGCCGTGCCGTGCGCACCCTGGCCGACCTGGCTGCACATGCCGCCTCCGCGCCGCCCACACGCGGCTTTGCCGCTGCGATCGAGCGCAGGATCAAGGCCGGCGACCCGGCGGTGATTGCCGAGGTCAAGAAGGCCAGCCCCTCCAAGGGCGTAATCCGTGCCGACTTCCAGCCCGCCGACATCGCCCGCAGCTACGAGCGTGGCGGTGCGACCTGCCTGTCGGTGCTGACCGACCGTGATTTCTTCCAGGGCGCCGATGAAAACCTGGTGGTTGCGCGGGCAAGCTGTTCGCTGCCGGTGCTGCGCAAGGATTTCATCATCGACCCCTACCAGGTCTACGAGGCCAGGGTGCTGGGCGCCGACTGCGTGCTGCTGATCGTGGCCGCGCTGGAAGACGGGCCGCTGGCCGAGCTGGCCGGGCTGGCGATGGACCTGGACATGGACGTGCTGCTGGAGGTGCACGACCGGGAAGAACTGGAGCGCGCCATCCAGGTGCCGGCGCCGCTGCTGGGCATCAACAACCGCAGCCTGCGCAGTTTCGAGGTCTCGCTGGACAACACGCTCTCGCTGCGCGACGTGGTGCCCGGCGATCGCAGGCTGGTGACCGAAAGCGGCATCCATACCCGCGCCGACGTGGAGCGGATGCGTGCCGCGGACGTGCACGCCTTCCTGGTAGGCGAAGCCTTCATGCGCCAGCCGGATCCGGGCGAGGCGTTGAAAGCGCTGTTTTTCCCGGCCCCGGCCGCGCCGGTGGCCGACGCGGTGGCGGCGCCTGCCGCTGCCACCGCGGGGCAAACGGTCGCGGATCCGGCATCGGAACCGCAATCGGTGGCCGGGCTGCTGCGCGAGCCCACGGTTGATGCGGAGGCGGATCAGCCCCGCACCGTGGTGTTCGACTTCGACCACACCCTGTACGACGGCGACTCCGGCAGTCACCTGTTCGCCTGGCTGATCCGTCGCAGCTGGTGGCGCAGCCTGTTGGCCCTGCTGGCCACGCCGGTGCTGGGGCCGATGGTCGCCTTCCTGCCGACCCGGCGGCGGGGCATTTCCGGCTTCGTATGGATCGGTACCGTGGGCCTGCACCACAGCGACACCGTGGATGCGCTCACCGACCAGTACGTGCTGGCCAATCGCGACGGGATCCAGCCGCGGCTGCTGCCCCATGCGCTCGGCGTGCTGCAGCAGCACCTGGATGCCGGGGACCGGGTGGTGGTGGCCACCGGCGCTCCGCCCGAGCTTGCCCGGGCGATCCTGGCCTTCGTGGCGCATGAGAAGGTGCCGGTGATCGGCACCGCCATCGGGCCCAGGCTTGGCGCGGTGGTGGCCACCCGCCACTGCCACTACGAAGAGAAGATGCGCATGCTGCGCGAGGCCGGCTACGGAGAAATCGACGTGGCCTATTCCGACAGCAGCGCCGACCTGCCGCTGTTGCGTGCAGCCAAACGCCCGGTAGTGGTCAACCCCAAGCCCGGGCGTGTGGCCATGTTCCGCCGCGTGCTCGGCGCCGACACCCCGATCCTCAACTGGGGCTGCAAAGACCGCGGCGGCGATCCCCTGGCGAAGTAATTCTTACAGAAGCTGCACCAGGGCGCGGGTGATCTGCCACAGACTGATCGCCCCCACCAGCACGCCTACGCCAATCAACACCCAGCGCTCACGCACCCGCTTGACCAGCACGGCGGCCAGCGGCGCGGCGACGATGCCGCCCACCAGCAGGCCCAGCACCACCTCCAGGTGCTGCAGGCCCATGGACAGGAAGAATGTAGCCGAGATCGCCACGGTGACCACGAACTCGGCTGCATTCACCGATCCGATCGTGGTCCTGGCCTTGCCGCCGCGGGCCAGCAGGGTGGAGGTGGCCATCGGCCCCCATCCGCCACCGCCAGAGGCATCCAGCAGCCCGGAAACAAAGCCCAACAGCGGCACCCGCTTCACTTCACCTGCCTGCGCGGCCCGATGCTTCCAGGCCCGGCGCAGGATCACCACCGCCAGGGCCAGCAGGTAGACATGGACGAGCGGCCGCACGATGTCGGCCGGCAGCTGGGTGAGCGCCACTGCGCCCAGGATTCCACCGAGTGCGCCCGGCACGGCCAGGCGCAGGAACAGCTTGCGGTCCACGTTGCCCGCGGCCAGGTGGGAGGCGCCCGACGCGCCGGTGGTGAAGATCTCCGCCGTGTGCACGCTGGCACTGACCGTGGCTGGCGGCAGACCCATGCTGAGCAGGATTGACGAGGCCACCAGGCCGAACGCCATGCCCAACGCGCCGTCGACCAGCTGGGCCAACAGCCCGACCAGCACCAGCCACCAGAAGACCTCGGTCAGTTCCATGGCGCCGACCCGGGAAGGATGGGCGGAGAATACGCGTAGGAGCGCGCCATGCGCGCGAAGCCGCGTGACGATGATCTGCGGGGAGGCTCCGGAACCGGAGTGGTGTCCGGAGCCACGTCCCGCGGCCCGATGTCACGCGGTTTCGCGCGTACGACGCGCTCCTACGGGAGTCAGCGTGTGCCGTAGAGCACGATGGTCTTGCCGCGGGCGTGCAGCTTGCCGTCTTCCTCAAGCTTCTTCAGTACGCGCCCGGCCATCTCCCGCGAGCAGCCGACGATCCGCGACAATTCCTGGCGCGAGATCCTGAGCTGGGTGCCCTGCGGATGGCTCATGGCCTCCGGTTCCCGGCACAGGTCGTGCAGGGTGCGGGTGATGCGGTCGGTCACGTCCAGGAACGCCAGACGCCCGGCCTTGCGGCTGGTGTCGATCAGGCGGCGCGACAGCTGCGCGCCGATCGCGTAGAGGATCTGCGGGGAGTCGTTGGCCAGCGAGCCCTGGAACAGCGTGAGCAGGCGCTCGTAGCTGATTTCGGCCAGCTCGCACTGGGTCCGCGAGCGCAGAATCACGGCGCGGGTTTCGGACTGCATGAACAGCCCCATCTCGCCAACGAACTCGCCGTTGCCGAAGTAGCCCAGGACCAGCTCGCGACCATCGTCTTCCTCGGCAATGATGCTGACCGAGCCGTTGATCACGTAATACATGGTGCCGGCGGGGTCGCCGGGCCGGAAAATATCGGTGCGTGGGGGGTAGCGCCGACGATGGCTGTGCGCCAGGAATCGTTCGATGGTTGCCGGCGAAGGCATCAGGGGATGATTGGGATGTTTGTACGGATGATGAGTAAGGGGCACTGGCAGCCTCTGAAGTCTGGAGCCTGAACAGGATCGGGGGAGATGGGAGAGTAGGCGCTTGCAGTGTCACGGGCAAACTGTTGTCGCCCAGACCACACCAAATGCCGCATAATTCCCGCTTTCGCCTGCCTGATGCGGGAGCCGCATGCCGTGGTCAAACCTCTACCTCGCCTGAAGCTGCAGGGCTTCAACAACCTCACCAAAGCTCTGTCCTTCAACATTTATGACGTCTGTTTTGCCGCGTCCGAAGGCGAGCGCAGCCGTTACATCGAATACATTGATGAGGTCTACAACGCCGATCGGCTTACCCAGATCCTGACCGATGTGGCCGAGATCATCGGCGCCAACATCCTCAACATCGCGCGCCAGGACTACGATCCCCAGGGCGCGTCGGTGACGATCCTCATTTCCGAGGAGCCGGTGATCAACAAGAGCGACGCCAAGGGCGTGATCTCCGATGCGGTGGTCGCGCATCTGGACAAGTCGCACATCACCGTGCACACCTATCCGGAGACCCATCCGGACAATGGCATCGCCACCTTCCGTGCCGATATCGACGTGGCCACCTGCGGCGTGATTTCACCGCTGAAGGCGCTGAACTATCTGATCGAAAGCCTTGAGTCCGACATCGTGGTGATGGACTACCGGGTGCGCGGCTTCACCCGTGACATCAAGGGCAAGAAGCACTACATCGACCACAAGATCAACTCGATCCAGGACTACCTGCACAAGAACATCAAGGCCAGGTACGAAATGCTGGACGTGAACGTCTATCAGGAAAACATCTTCCACACGAAGATGCACCTGAAGGACTTCGATCTTGACCAGTACCTGTTCGAAGAAAAGGCCCGCAACTTCAGCTTCAAGGAGCGCATGAAGATCGAAACGCGCCTGAAGCGCGAGATCGAAGAGCTCTACCACGGGCGTAACCTGGTCGACTGACCGCATCAGTCACGGCCGCATCGGTCCTCCTGCGCCCGTTCCGGACCGGCCCTCGTTCGGCTCCGTTCCGGGTCGGGTTCGGTTCGGGTTCGGTTCCGGGTCCCGGCCCCGGTAGGAGCGCGCCATGCGCGCGAAGCCGCGTGACATGCGGCTCCCGGCAGGGCGTCGGTTACCGCGCTGTGGCCGACGCAACAATGCAACGCCAGGATTCACGCGGCTTCGCGCGCATGGCGCGCTCCTACAGCCAAATCGCCTGCTGAATTGATGGCCGGTCAGAGGCGTCCGTCCGTAGGTCGGGGCTGCGCCCCCGACGCCCCGCACGCTGGGGATATCGCCGTAAATTCCGCCATCCCCCGCGTTGGTCGCGTAAGGCCGACCTACACGCGGTAGGCGACGGTCTTCATAACCTTGGAGGCCAGGGCCATGACCGCCGGAATCGGCTGAGGAAGGATCCTCGCCCCAGCTGCTTCGGCTTCATCGGCATGACGGGCCTCGTCGATCTTCATCTGCTCCAGGATCCGCCGGCTGCGCTGATCCGCAGCGGGCAGGGTGTCCAGGTGTTCTTCCAGGTGGGCTTCCACCTGGCGTTCGGTCTCCACCACGAAGCCGAGGTTCCAGCCATCGCCGCGCAGGCCGGCGGCCACGCCAATCGCGTAGCTGCCCGCGTACCACAGCGGATTGAACAGGCTGGGCCGGTCGTCCAGCTCTTCCAGCCGGTCGGCGCACCAGGCCAGGTGATCGGTCTCTTCCTGCGCCGCTTCCAGCAGGTGTGCGCGGGTGTCCGGATCCCGCGCCACCGCGGCCTGGCCCACGTACAGCGCCTGGGCGCAGATCTCGCCCACGTGGTTGATGCGCATCAGGCCGGCAGCGTGGCGCCGTTCCGCAGGATCAAGCGCCACATCCGGTTCATCGCCGGCGGGATTGGGGCGTTCGGCGGCGGGGCGGCCGAACACGGTTTCAAGCGCGTGCTGGGTCCGGGACAGGAGCTGGTCAAGCGGATTGAGGTGGCGGGAGCTGGTCATGGCGGCGATCATAACCGCCGCCGCCCGCACGGCAGCATGCCGGGGCAGGGGGTGAAGGCGGGATGTTGCGGTGGCTTGCCACGCCCTGTATCATTTCGCCTCTTGTGTTCCCGTTCCAGATCCAATGTTCACAACGCGTGGCAAAGTTCCGCCGGCCGCGGCCAGCGCAATCAGCCCGACTATTCACCACCGAATCGAGTGCCCTCATGAAAACTTTCAACGCCAAGGCAGAGACCGTCCAGCGCGACTGGTACGTGGTAGATGCCGAAGGCAAGACGCTCGGCCGTCTCAGCAGTGAGATCGCCCGCCGCCTGCGCGGCAAGCACAAGCCCGTCTACACCCCGCACGTGGATACCGGCGACTACATCGTCGTGATCAACGCCGACAAGGTGGCCGTCACCGGCAACAAGTTGGAGGGTAAGAAGTACTACCGCTTCACGGGCTACATCGGCAACCTGAAGACCGAGACCCTCGGCCAGGCGATGGAGCGTTACCCGGAGCGCGTGATCGAGCGCGCGGTGAAGGGCATGCTGCCCCGCAACCCGCTCGGACGTGCCATGTACCGCAAGCTCAAGGTCTACGCAGGCCCTGAACACCCGCACGCCGCCCAGCAGCCGCAAGTCCTGGATATCTGACCATGTCGACCCAACAGAATTACGGCACTGGCCGTCGCAAATCCTCCGTCGCCCGCGTGTTCCTGCGCAAGGGCAGCGGCAACATCAACGTTAACGGTCGTCCGCTGGACGAGTTCTTCGGCCGCGAAACCGCGCGCATGATCGTGCGCCAGCCGCTGGAACTGACCCAGAACACCGACAAGTTCGACATCACCGTCACCACGGTCGGCGGCGGCACCACCGGCCAGGCCGGCGCCATCCGCCTGGGCATCGCCCGCGCGCTGGTGGACTACGACGAGTCGCTGAAAACCGACCTGCGCAAGGCCGGGTTCATCACCCGCGACGCGCGTGAAGTGGAACGCAAGAAGGTCGGCCTGCACGGCGCCCGTCGCGCAACGCAGTTCTCCAAGCGCTAAGCTTTTCCACCTCGGCGGTTCGTTCCCGGTATGGGCAACCGCCGCAGGTCGGGTTACAATTTCGAACATAGCCCCGTAGCCAAGTGGTAAGGCATCTGACTCTGACTCAGACATTCGGTGGTTCGAATCCATCCGGGGCTGCCAATTGACCGAAAAGACCTGCCTCGCGGCGGGTCTTTTTTTTTGTGCCGGAAATATTGATCGATGACATCCATCTTCCAAGCGCCCGTTCTTACCCCTGCCGGCCTGCTGCCGGCCATGCGCGAACAGGGCTTCGCGGTACTCGCGCCCGGTGACGTGGCCACGCTCGCGGATTGTCCGCTTGAAGCGCTGGATGCGCTCGGCGAAAGCTGGGACCGGCTGCCGCCCGATACCTACCTGCGCGACGGCGGACGCTACCGCCGGCGCCGGCATTCCTGTTTTGTCATCCACGAGGATGGCCGGATCGAGCAGGCTCCGCATCGCGCCCATTGGCAGCCGCGTGATTACAACGCCCTGCACGGAGGCATGCGTCGCTGGTTCGAGCCGGTGGAGCCGGAGATCGTGGCTCTGCCGGCCTGGGGCGGGCTGCTGCGGGGCATCACCGGGCTGTGCTCGGCCCTGCATCCTGCACGGCCCTGGTACGTGGAAGCGCACCAGTTCCGCATCGATACCTCCGACGGCATCGGCCGGCCGACGCCGGAAGGCGCGCACCGCGATGGCGTGGACTACGTGGCGGTGATCATGGTGGAGCGCGATGCCATCAAGGGCGGGGAGACCCGGGTGTTCCAGGCCGATGGGCCGGCCGGGCAGCGGTTCACCTTGTGCCAGCCCTGGTCGCTGCTGCTGCTTGATGATGCGCGGGTCATCCACGAGAGCACCCCGATCCAGCCGCTGTCGGGCCACGGCCATCGCGACACCCTGGTGCTGACCTGGCGCGCCGGCGCATTCCTCGGCGACGACTGAGGGGTCACGCGGCTTCGCGCGCATGGCGCGCTCCTACACGCGCGCCCTACGTACAATGGGCGTTTGCATCGTTGTCCATGGAGTCCAGATGAAGCTCGGTTCACTGAAGGAAGGCGGCCGCGACGGCACCCTCATCGTCGTCTCGCGTGACCTCACCCGCGGCGTACGCGCCGATGGCATTGCCTCCACACTGCAGCAGGCGCTGGAAGACTGGTCGAACGTTGCGCCGCGGCTCAACGCCCTGTTCCAGACGCTGGAAGCGAACAGCGCCGAGGGCGCATTCGACCTGGACATGCAGGTGCTGGCATCGCCGCTGCCGCGCGCCTACGAATTCCTCGATGGCAGCGCCTATCTGCCGCACGTGGCGCGCGTGCGCCGCGCCCGCGGGGCCGAGGTGCCGGAGAGCTTCTACACCGATCCGCTGATGTACCAGGCCACCAGTGCAGGCTTTCTGGGTCCGCGTGATCCGGTGCCGGTGCCCAGCGAGGAATTCGGCATCGACCTGGAAGCCGAGATCGTAGTCATCACAGATGATGTGCCCATGGCCGCCACGCCGGAACAGACAGCGGGACACATCCAGCTGATCGGCCTGGTCAATGACGTCAGCCTGCGCAACCTGATCCCGGGCGAGCTGGCCAAGGGCTTCGGCTTCCTGCAGTCCAAGCCGCGTTCGGCGCTCAGCCCGGTGTTTGTCACCCCGGACGAGCTGGGCGATGCATGGCGGGGCAACAAGCTGCACCTGCCGCTGGTCACCCATGTCAATGGTGAATGGTTCGGCGCGCCAGAGGCGGGCGTCGACATGCAGTTCGATTTCTCCCAGCTGGTGGCGCACGCGGCCAGGACCCGTCCGCTGTCGGCCGGCACCATCGTCGGCTCGGGCACCATTGCCAACGAAGACACCAGCAGGGGCGCCTCGTGCTTTGCCGAAAAGCGCACGGTCGAGGCGCTGGAGCACGGCAAGCCGCAAACGCCGTTCATGTCGTTCGGCGACACGGTGCGGATCGAGATGCTGGATGCTGCGGGCAAGTCGATCTTCGGCGCCATCGAGCAGCGCATCGAGCGGTACACGCCCGGCGCCTGATCCACCACGCGTGGCAGGGCACGGCCGGAGGCCGGGCCCTTTCCCGTCACCATTCAAGATGCAGGAAGCTCCGCGCGAGGCGCGGTACTGGGAGGGGACATGTCGGACCGGCTCACGCTCTATTCCTACTGGCGCTCAAGCGCTGCATACCGGGTGCGGATCGGTCTCAGTCTCAAGGGACTGGAATACGACACGGTGCCGGTGCACCTGGTGCGCAACGGCGGTGAGCAGCACGGCGACGAATACGCCGCGGCCAACCCGCAGAAGCTGGTGCCCATGCTCAAGCATGGCGAGCGCCATCTCCGCCAGTCATTGGCCATCCTGGAGTACCTGGACGAGCTTTGGCCCGAGCCTGCGCTGCTGCCCCTCGATGCCCGCGAGCGCCAGCGGGTGCGCGCCCTGGCGCAGCTCGTGGCCAGCGATATCCATCCGCTCAACAACCTGCGGGTGATGCGTTTCTTCGAACATGAGTGGAACGTGCCGCAGTCCGAGCGCGACACATGGATGCGGCACTGGATGGAAGAAGGCTTCCGCGCCTTCGAGGCGCTGGTGGTGGACCATCCCGGCACCGGCGAGTTCTGTGAGGGAGCGACCCCGGGCCTGGCCGACTGCTGCCTGGTGCCGCAGGTGTACAACGCCCGCCGCTTCGGCGTGGACCTGGCCCCTTATCCCACCATCCGCCGGATCGAGGCCGCCTGCCTGGCGCTCCCCGCCTTCGACGCCGCCCGCCCCGAGAACCAGCCCGACGCCCCGTAGGAGCGCGCCACGCGCGCGAAACCGCGTGACGCATCGACACGCGGCGTGGCTTCGGTCCGATTGCCGGTTCCGAAGCCTTGGCCCGGGCCGGGATTCACGCGGCTTCGCGCGCATGGCGCGCTCCTACATGGATCTGATCAGCTGTTGTTTTCCTCGCCGGTGACGAAGACGTCGGCGTAGGGGTCGTGCTCGCCCGAGCCGCCTTCCGACAGCCGGAACTTGAGTGCAAGCCCGTCGCGCGAGTCGGCCGCCTTCAGCGCCTCCTCCTGCTCGATCCTGCCTTCCTTGTACAGCCGGAACAGGCACTGGTCGAAGCTTTCCATGCCTTCCTCCAGAGACTCCTCCATCGCCTGCTTGAGCTCGTGCACATGCCCGCGGCGCAGCAGGTCGCGGATCATCGGGGTGTTGATCAGCACCTCGGTGGCCGGCATCCGGCGCTCGTCCTTGCCTTTCACCAGGCGCTGGCTGATCACCGCCTTGAGGTTCAGCGCCAGGTTCATCAGCACGTTTTTGTGGGCGGTTTCCGGGAAGAAGTTGAGGATCCGCTCGATCGTCTGGTCGGCGTTGTTGGAGTGCAGGGTGGCCAGGCAGATATGGCCGGTCTCGGCGAAGGCGATCGCCGCGTCCATGGTTTCGGAATCCAGGATCTCGCCGATCAGGATCACGTCGGGCGCCTCGCGCATCGCGTTCTTGAGCGCGTTGTGGAAGCTGTGCGTGTCCAGGCCGACCTCGCGCTGGTTCACAATCGACATCTTGTGCCGGTGCAGGTACTCGATCGGATCCTCGACGGTGAGGATGTGGCCGGTTGTGGTGGAGTTGCGGTGGTCGATCATCGACGCCAGCGTGGTCGACTTGCCCGACCCGGTGGAGCCGACGATCAGCACCAGCCCGCGCGGGGCCATGATGATGTCCTTCAGCACCTGCGGCAGCTGCAGCTCCTCGATCGAGGGGATGGTGCTGCGGATGGCGCGGATCACCATGCCCACCTCGCCGCGTTGCTTGAACACGTTGATGCGGAAGCGGCCGGCATCCTGCAGCGACCAGGCCATGTTGAGCTCCAGGTTCTGCTCGAATTCCGGCACCTGGTCCTCGTCCATCAGCGAGTACGCGATCTTCTTCACCATGCCCGCCGGCAACGCGGTGCTGCCCAGCGGATACAGCTTGCCCTCCACCTTGATGTGGACGGGCGCGCCGGTGGTCAGGAACATATCCGACGCGTTTTTTTCCGTCATCAGCTTCAGGAAATAGCCGATGTCCATGAACGAACCCCCTTGTGACGGCCCCCGGTCGTTGCGATCCAGAGCCCTGCTGCCGACAATGGCCGCCTGTTCCCCATATGGCGTGACCACGAATGCCAGCTAGCATTGCACACTTCAGATCGCCCCTGCAGGCCCTGGTGTTGGGTTTCGTGCTGGTGCTCACGGCCTGCGCCAGCACGCCTCCGCCTACCGCGGAACTGTCCGCCGCCCAGCAGGCGGTGGCCCGCGCCGTGGACGCCGATGCCGACCAGTACGCCAGCGCCGATCTCGAGCAGGCGCAGGCACTGCTTTCCCAGGCCCAGTCGGCCATGAGCTCCGGGAACTCGCGCGATGCGCGTACCGCTGCCGTCGCCGCGTCTGCCATCGCCGATCTGGCCCGCGCCCGCAGCCGCGAAGCCGTGGCCAACACCGAACTGGCACAGCGGCGAGCGCAGATCTCGCGCCTGCGCGAGCAGCTGGGAGTGGACCAATGAGCAGGCCAATCATCCATGCGCTGGTCCTGGGCATGGCCCTGGGCGCCGGCAGCGTTTCCGCAGTGGCCCAGGACAGCGGCAATCCCGACCTGGACCGCCTGTCCCAGCGTATGCGCGCGATCGAAGCCGATCCCGAGCGCAGCAACTTCGCCAACTACGAGCGCCTCCAGGCCCGCCAGGCGCTGGAGGCCCTGGGCACTGTCCGCGCCAACCAGCGCGATGCCGCCCTGCGGGTGGCCGAATGGCGGGTGGAAACGGCGGAGATTGCCGCCCGTACCGAGCTGATCCGGCGTGAGATCGACCAGCTCGATCGCCAGCGGGGCGACCTGATGGTGGAGGCGAGCCGCCAGGAAGCCGCGCGCGCCCGCGCCGAGGCCGAGCGCCTGCGCGTGCAGGCCCAGATCCAGGCGGAAGAAGCCGACCGTCTGCGTCTGACCGCTGAAGCCGAGCACGGTGCCCGCCAGGAAGTGGAGGACGTACTGGAAGGAGTGGCCAGCGACCAGGCCGCCCGCCTGCGTGCGGCCCGTGCCCGCCAGGCCGAACTCGAGCGCCGCGAAGCCGAGCTCATCCGCAGCCTCGAAGAAGACGACTGAGCCAATGTAGGAGCGCGCCACGCGCGCGAAGCCGCGTGACATCTGGCTTGGGCCATGGCTTCGGTTCGTCGCGTCGTCACCGAAGCCTCGCCGCGCTGCTGGATGTCACGCGGCTTCGCGCGCATGGCGCGCTCCTACAGGCTGAATATCCTTCTGTTTCAACGGCTTGGCGAGACGCGTAAGCGCCTGCCCATTGCCGCTTCCGCGCACTGGCAGACCCGAATCCCCATTCACTTTTCGCCGCAACCGCGCCGTCATGCGCCTGTCCCCGGCCCGCTTGCCGACCCCGACGGGGAGGAGTAGGGTCGAACTGCACCCGGCAGGTTTCAGAATTGTTGCGCCGGCTGCGAGAGGGCCATGACGATGATTTCCACATCCAGTTCCAGCCAGCGTGTCCCCGGAAAACGGTTCCGGTGGGGTGCGCCGGCAGGGGTGGAATACACCGAATTCATCGTTGGCCCTGTTCCACCGTTGAACCTGTCCACCGTTGAACCTGTTCACTGCTCCACTCCCCCCAAGCGCCCCGTGCCTACCCAGGCCGGGGCGTTTTGCATTTCCGGACCCACAGGAGGCTTTCATGTTCGAAGGGCATACCGAGCTGCAGTTTGAGGAAATCATCAAGGCCAACCCCGAGTTCCGCCGCCTCTATCACCACCACAAGGAACTGGACAAGAAGGTGATGGACGCCGAGTTGGGCGTGCTGCCGATCGATGACATCACCCTGACCCAGATGAAGCGCCAGAAGCTTGCAGCCAAGGATCGGCTGACCCGCATGTACGACACCCTGTAAGCCCACCCCGAACGCGCGTACGCGCGTCTTTGCGGGCGGCGGCGGCCTCCTCGTCGTCGCCGCCGTCCGCAGGGCGGAGGCTGACGCGGCCACGGTGCCGCGCGAGCAGTGCGATAATCCGGCGCTACTTCCACCACGCCATCGCACCAGGCCGCCCATGCCCATCCACGATTCCGTACTCGCCCTCATTGCCAACACCCCGGTCATCAAGGCCCAGCGCCTGGACACCGGTCAGTGCGATCTCTATCTCAAGCTGGAGAGCCAGAACCCGGGTGGGTCCATCAAGGACCGCATCGGCCTGTACATGATCGAGGCGGCCGAGCAGCGCGGTGACATCACGCCCGGCGCGACCCTGGTGGAAGGCACCGCCGGCAACACCGGCATCGGCCTGGCCCTGGTGGCCCAGCAGAAAGGCTACAAGCTGGTGCTGGTGATCCCGGACAAGATGAGCCGGGAGAAGATCTTCAACCTCAAGGCGATGGGCGCCGAAGTCGTGCTGACCCGCTCCGACGTGCCCAAGGGCCACCCCGAGCACTACCAGGACATGGCCGCGCGCATCGCCCGGGAAACGCCGGGCCGCTACTTCGTCAACCAGTTCGGCAATCGCGACAACCCCGACGCCCACGAGCAGGGCACCGGGCCGGAGCTGCTGCGGCAGATGGCGGAAGTGGGCGGCGTGGACGCCGTGGTGGTCGGTTCGGGCAGTTCAGGCACGGTGACCGGCCTGTCGCGTTGCTTCGCCGAACACGCGCCCGAGGTGGAGCTGATCCTGGCCGATCCGGAAGGCTCGATCCTGGCCGAGTTCGCCATGCACGGCACGACCCACGGACCAGCCGGCGGCTGGCAGGTGGAGGGCATCGGTGAAAGCTCGGCCCCGCCGGTGATCGCCGACTTCTCGCGCGTGGCCAAGGCCTATTCCATTCCCGACCGCGAGAGCTTCCTCATCGCCCGCGAGCTGCTGGCGAAGGAGGGCATCCTCGGCGGTTCCTCCACCGGCACCCTGCTGGCCGCCGCCCTGCGCTGGTGCCGCGAGCAGACGGAACCGAAGAAGATCCTGGTGTTCGTGCCCGATACCGGCAACAAATACCTGAGCAAGCTCTACAACGACTACTGGATGCTCGACAACGGCTTTTTCGAGCGCGAACAGTACGGTGACCTGCGCGACCTGATCCTGCGCCCCTACAGCCAGAAAGACACCGTGGTACTGGCGCCCACCGACAAGCTGGTCATGGCCTACCAGCGCATGAAGCTGTACGAGATCTCCCAGCTGCCGGTGATGGAAGGCGACCGCATCGTCGGCATCCTGGATGAATCCGACGTGCTGCTGCACGTGTACGGAGAAGAGCAGCGCTTCAACGATCCGGTCTCCACCGCCATGACCAGCAAGCTGGACATGCTGGATGTGAAGTCGCCGGTGGAGGCCCTGCTGCCGGTGTTTGACCGCGGGCAGGTCGCCATCGTCACCGAAGGCGCCGGCGAGAAGTTTCTCGGCCTGATCACCCGCATCGACCTGCTCAACTACCTCCGCCGCCGCGTCCCGTAATCCCCGACTTTTGGACCGTAGTGCCGACCTTTGGGCCGTAATTGTCGGCCTTCGGGTCTTCATCGCCGGCCTTGGGTCGTAATCGTCGTCCTTTGGTAGGAGCGCGCCACGCGCGCGAAACCGCGTGACACTTGGCTGGGCCACTCATCATGAATGGACAGGCGCGGCATCCATGCAAGTGCCGCAAACCCCAGTGTTAGAATGCCCGGTCCACTTTTCAAGCAGGCTCTTTCATGACCGACGAGCGCAGCAAAGCCGGTCCGGCGCAGTGGGCGCTCGGGACTACGGCCATCCACGGCGGGCAGCAGCTGGACCCCAGCACTGGCGCGGTAATGACACCGATCTACGCCACGTCCACCTATGCCCAGTCGAGCCCCGGAGAGCATCAGGGTTTCGAGTATTCGCGCACCCACAACCCCACCCGTTTTGCCTACGAGCGCGGCGTGGCGTCACTGGAACGAGGCACCCGGGGCTTTGCCTTTGCTTCCGGCCTGGCGGCTTCGGCCACCTTGCTTGACCTGCTGGACACAGGCAGCCACGTGATCGCCATGGATGATGTCTATGGCGGAAGCTATCGCCTGTTCGAGCGTGTGCGCCGTCGCAGCGCCGGCCTGGATTTCAGCTGGGTTGACCTGACCGACCCGGCCGCATTTGAAGCCGCCATCAAGTCCAACACCCGCATGGTGTGGATTGAAACCCCCACCAACCCGCTGCTCAAGCTGGTCGATATCCAGAAGATCTCGGATATCGCCCGCAAGCGCGGACTGATCGTGGTTGTCGACAACACGTTCAGCTCTCCGATTCTGCAGCGCCCGCTGGAGCAGGGCGCCGACATGGTGGTCCATTCAGCCACCAAGTACCTCAACGGACACTCCGACATGGTCGGGGGGATCGTTGTGGTCGGGGAAAATGAAGAGCTGGCCGAACAGGTCGCCTTCCTGCAGAACTCGGTGGGTGCGGTGCAGGGGCCGTTCGACAGCTTCTTGGCATTGCGCGGACTCAAAACTCTGCATCTGCGGATGAAGGCGCACTGCGAGAACGCGCAGGCGATTGCCGAGTTCCTGCAGGGTCACGATGCGGTCCAGGAGGTGATCTATCCGGGCCTGGCCTCCCATCCGCAGCATGAGCTGGCGAAGCGGCAGATGGATGGTTTCGGCGGCATCGTGTCCGTTCGCCTGAAGGGTGGCTATGAAGCCGCAAAGCGCTTCTGCGAGCGCACGGAGTTGTTCACACTGGCCGAATCGCTGGGTGGGGTAGAGAGCTTGGTGAATCATCCGGCGGTGATGACGCATGCTTCGGTTCCGGAAGAGCGGCGCAAGGCCTTAGGGATTTCCGAAAACCTTGTGCGTCTGTCCGTGGGGGTCGAGGATGCCGAGGACCTGCTGACGGACCTGAAACAGGCCATGGAATGAACCGGTCTCTTATCCGAGACTACTGGGGCAGCCTCCGCTCTCCCGAATTCTGGATCTACGCAACGTGGCTGGAGTTAGTCACGAAGTACCGGCGATCCCGGCTTGGGCTGTTCTGGGCTTTTCTTCCCCCGATGCTTTATACCTTCGGGGTGGGATGGTTCTTCGCCACGCTCCAAGGATATGAAGTTTTTACATTCATCCCGCACTTGGGTCTGGGCTACGTATTGTTTCGTTTGGTCACAGTGTCATTAAGTGATGCGACCACGGTGTGCGCTGGTCATTCCAGTTTCATTCTCGATGGGCGGGTGCGTTTGACAGATTACATACTGAGGGTCGTGGCCAAAGCGTTGTTCTATTTCGTATTGGCCATCCCGGTCGTCGGGGTCGCTCTTGCGGTCAGTCCGGATTTTCAACCTTTGGGCCTTTTGACCCTGCTGCCTGCGATGGCAGTGGTGATGGGCAACATCGCTTGGATGTCGGCGATTATTGCGGTATTGGGGGCGAGGCTGCCAGATGTGAATCAACTGGTGGGGAGCATCCTGATGTTTGCGTTTCTGTTCACGCCCCTCCTCTGGCAAGCGGATCAGATCCCAACGGGGACTCTCAGAGGCAGCATCGCGCGTCTCAACCCCCTATTCCATCTAGTCGAGATTGTACGTGCGCCTTTGCTCGGCAAGCCCGTGGAGACCCTTACCTACCTTTACCTCGCAGCCATGCTTGTCATCGGATGGGCAATGGCAATCGGGATCTACCGGAAGTTCGCGCGCTTCGTTCCAATCTGGGTGTGAAATGAAAGCTTACATTCGCGCGAGGAACATCGGACTCGACCTGCCGCTCTACACGCAGGAGCAGCGAAGCATCCGTGCCACGTCCAGCCTCTTCCTGAGGGCAGCCTTCCAGCCTCCGCGCAGGATTCTCAGGACGACACTCGATGACATCAGTTTCGACATCAAGGAGGGGGAGCGCGTTGCCCTCGTCGGTCGAAACGGCGCCGGGAAGTCGACGCTGCTGAAGATCTTGGTAGGCGCCTATCCTCCGTCCCGGGGAACCCTCGAGGTCGAGGGTAGCCGGCAGGCACTCCTGAACCTCTCGCTGGGCTTCAGTTCAGAAGCGACCCTCGTCGAGAACATCATGCTTCGCGGGATTGCGATGGGCATGAAGCCCGCGCAGGCGGCATCCATCGCCGGGGATGTGCTGGAGTTCTCCGAGCTGGAAGAAAAAGCAGGGCATCGCCTGCGGACCTTGTCCTCGGGTCAACGGATCAGGCTCGGGTTCGCGCTGGCCACAGCGATGCAGCACGAAATCCTGATCATGGACGAATGGCTGGGTGCCGGCGACGCCTCGTTCATCAAAAAAGCGAAGGAGCGGATCCGGGCCCGGGTGGACGATGCCAAGATCGTTGTCCTGGCCAGCCACAATGCCTCGCTGCTGAAGAGTGTCTGCAACAAGGCGCTGCTCTTGGATGAAGGCCGTCTGGTAGCAGTCGGCGGTGTGGAAGAGGTGCTGGCTGCTTACCAAAAAATGCTGCGGGAAAAAGATTCCATCCCGACAGCTTGAGTGCGGGGAGGTTTGGCGGTTGGGGGCGTGGAACGAGGCCGGGTCGGAATGAGTGACGAAATGGATCGATTGGCCATCCTCCGACGCCTGCGGCGTGCCGAGGAAGAGCTTCGCGACGGGTTGGCAGCTTCCGGCGAAGCGACGTTGGCCGCTGCAGAAGTTGATGCGCTTCGCGGGAGTACGGCGTATCGCCTGGGCCGGTTGATTGTGGATGCGGCCAGGTCACCACGGGGGATTGTGGCCTTGCCGGGCGGAGCGTTCCGGTTATTGATCGAATACTGGCGTGCGCGCGCCGGGCGGAGGGCGGCAACTCCCGGTCACGGCGATCCGGCAGCCAAGGATGCTGGCCGGATCGAGTTTGGTGGCGCGGGGGCCGCGGCCTGGGCGCCTCCAATGGTCGCCCTGCCAGACTGCGGCCGGGATCTACGGATCGCTGGAATATGCGACCGTTTCACGGCCGACAACTTGGCTCCGGAATGCGAATTCACCCGTTTGCACCCTGACACCTGGTCCACGCAGATCGGGGAGGGCAAGCCGCACCTGCTGTTCGTGGAATCCGCGTGGGAGGGCATGTCGGGTGAATGGCGCGGCAAGGTGCAGGGCAGCGGGTCCACAGTGGCGGAGATCGTCGCGAAGTGCCGCGAGCTCGGAATTCCAAGTGTTTTCTGGAACAAGGAGGATCCGCTGCATTTCGAAGCGTTCCTGCCTGTGGCCGCGATGTGCGATGTAGTGTTCACGACAGACGCCGCGATGATTCCCCGTTACAAGCGGGAACTAGCGCACGAAAGAGTCTACGTGCTGCCTTTTGCGCTCCAGCCCGCGCTCCACCACCCCATCCAGAATCGGAAAGACGAGCGAGTGGAGGGCGGCTTTTTCGCTGGAGCCTGGTACGGGCGGCACCCAAGCCGCTGCCGGGACTTCATGAATCTGGCCGACGCACTGTCGCTGGTTGGGCCCTTCGAGATTTTCGACAGGAATTCCGGCTCCATCGAACCCGACCAGAGGTATCCCGATCGCTATGCGCGGAACCTGCGGCCTGCCGTCGAATATTCCAGCACGCCGGCTCTCTACAGGCGCTACCGGATCGGCCTGACTCTCAATACCATCAAGCAGTCGCCAACAATGTTCGCCAGGCGGGCGCTGGAGCTGATCGGCACGGGCACGTCGGTCTACAGCAACTACTCCAGCGCTCTTAGCAGCATGTTCGGAAACCTCGTTGTCTCAACCGATGATGGAGACCGGATCCTCCGCGAGGCCTATGCTGAGATAAAGGATCCGCTAAACGAGAAGTTTCGTGCGCGCCGCCAAGCGGCACTGCGCAAGGTGCTGCTGGAGCACTGCTGGGAAGAACGCCTCCGGATGCTCCTCCATCACACCTATGGAACTCCGAGGAGCGCTATTCTGCGCGATGTCACGGTGGTGGCTCGTGTCCGGGATGAGGCAGGGCTGCGACGGCTCAGTGCCATGCTCGATTCGCAAAAGGGCGTAAGTGTCCGCGCGTGGGCAGATGCGCCCCGGGATCTTGAGTTGCCACCTGCGCTGCAGCGGCTGCCTTCAAACGGTCCCGGAATCAGCCTTGTCGACCTCGCCGGAAAGGGCAAGGTTGCGCCTTGGCATGCGGATGATTTCTACGGAGAGTTCTACCTTCTCGACCTCCTGCTCTCACTTTCATTCAGGCAGGGTGAAATCGTGGGCAAAGCGTCATACAGCACCGCGGAAGGCGGACTGGTCACTCATGTGGCGCCGGAGCTGGAAAACCGCAAGGTAGGTCGGCTCGCTGCGAGGCGGGCACTATTGCCCGCATCCGCATGGGCCGGCACGGTTGGGGAACTGCTCGACCGGCTCGACGACCTTGAAATCACCGGAGACAACCTCGTGTCGGTGGACGGCCTGTCCTACATCCAGAATGGGGGGCGTCTCCTGCAGACGGGCGGCCGGTGGTCTAGGGAGGCCGCCGATGACGGGTGGCCGATGTCACACATCCGCCATTTCACAGAGCAGATGCCTGCTTCCACCGGCGCACGGAATGCCACCGGGAAGCTGCTGACTGGAGCGCAACTGGCCACCCTCTTCGGTGGCTCCGCCAAGAGCCCGCTGGTCTCAGTGTCCGCGAAGGGCTGGCTGCTCGAACTGGTGAGCAGGCTTCCTGCAGGCCAAGAAATTGAGCTGCACAGCCGGCCGATGTCGCGTACGACGATGGAAAACAACAATGGGAAGCTGGAGGCTTGCCTGGAGGCCACCCCAAGTCCCGCATTTGAACTCCGCCTGCAGGCACTGGACCGGACAGGAGCCGTCCTCGTTGAGGTCCCGCTGCCTGCCAGCGTGAATGTCAAAGCCGACGCGCCGGGGTCAACGTCGGGCTATCGGTTCTCGCTGCGCGTACGTGGAAACGTGGTTACCTATCTGGACAGCCTGCTTCTTTCACACGCCGACCCGGTTCCGGTGGTGATGCCCGGGCAGGGACGCCTCGTGGTCGTGGTGAACCAGTACCCTTCACGTGAGTCGCTGTACAGGAACGCTTTTGTCCATCGGCGGGTCAAAGCCTACCAGCGCCTCGGGGTCGCTGTGGACGTGGTGTGGGTTACCCGCACTCTCACGCCAACGAGCTACGAGTTTGACGGGGTCCAGGTGCAGGTCTGTGATGCGGATTCGCTTCGCGCCACGCTGCGGATCTCCGGGCACGAAGCTATCGCGGTGCACTTTCTCGACCGGGACATGTGGACGGCGCTCGAAGAAGCGGCCGCGACCACCCGGACGGTCGTATGGTTGCATGGCTCGGACATCCAGTCCTGGCACCGGCGGAAGTTCAACTTCAGGGCCGGGTCGGAGCAAGCCACGGCCGCCCGGGAGAGCGAAGCGAGGACTGCGTTCTGGAAGGGTTTGATGGAAGCGCCTCCGGCCGGCCTGGGCTTCGTGTTCGTGTCGAGGATGTTCGCTGGCCAAGTCTGGGAAGATATTGGCGTCCAGCTTCCTGATGATCGCTGGACAGTCATTCACAACCCCATAGACACTGGACTATTCCAGTATTGGAAAAAATCCCCTGAACAGCGTTTCAGGATCCTTCTAGTTCGACCGCATCATTCACGTGTTTATGCCAACGACGTGGCGGCCAAGGTGATCTCCCTGTTGTCCCTCCGCCCCGAATTCAGGCAAATGAGCTTCCTGTTGGTCGGCGATGGCCCGCTGTTCGAGGAAAATTTCGGGCAGCTACTCCAGTATCCAAATGTGCATTTCAGGAGATCGTTCCTGACCCAGCAGGAACTGGCCAGCCTGTACCGCGACTATGGCATTTTCCTCGTTCCCACCCGAGCCGACACACAAGGGGTCACGCGGGACGAGGCGATGGCCTGTGGCCTGGTAGCTGTGACCAACCGCGTGGGGGCGGTGGCGGAGTTTGTTGACAATGAATGCGCGATCCTTGCGGCGGAAGAGGATGCCGAGGCGATGGCGGAAGGTATCCTTTCCCTTCTCGCTAACCCTGACCGGTTCCAGCAGATGTCCGCCGCTGCCGCCGCACGGGTGAGGATGCAAAGCGACATGGACGATGTCATCGCGAAGGAGATCGAGTGGTGTATGGGCTCACCCGCTATGCCGGTGAGTGGTTTGGATGTCATTGGTGGAGCGTCGAATTGAGTATGCAGAGAATGCGTAGAGTGGTCGGTGGCTTGGCCGTTCTGGCCGGAGTTGCCTTAGTGATGACCGGTCTCGCTTTGCCAAGACTGGACGTCATGGTGCTCGGTCTAGCGGCACTCGTTGCAGTCGCGGCCGGGCTGATCGTGGGCCTGAGATATCGCCTGGCCACCCTTTCGACCCAGGTCGGACAGTTGTCGGCGACGATGGATCACCGCTTGACTACCCAACTGGGCGACTTCAAACGGAACTCAAACGAAATCACGGGGCTGGTGCTGAGGGCCTTCCGCGACATGGAGATGGCCAGCCGGGATCATGCGGCGGGCTCACGTGAAGCGCGACAGGCAATCGTTTTACTCTCCGGGACGATGACGGACACCATGGATGCCCTGACCCGTGGTGTCGACGAGGCATCCGCACGCACGGCTGAAACACTTGAGGCAGTGCCGTCGCGAGTGACGGAGATGCTGCATGCTTCGCTGTTCCCCGATGTAGAGCGAACCGAGAGGCTGATACGTCAGCTGATCCGCGATACAAACGGATTGCAGCCCAAGGTGGTTGAAGGACTGGTCGCAGCGCTGGCTCCCCGTAGCGAGGCATTCGAGAAGCTGATGCGGCAGCTGATCCGCGATACAAACGGATTGCAGCCCAAGGTGGTTGAAGGACTGGTCGCAACGCTGGCTCCCCGTAGCGAGACGTCCGAGAAGCTGATGCGACAACTGATTCGGGATGCCGGGGCCGTCCCGTCCAAGGTTGCCGAAGCCGTGCATGCACAGTCCGTAGAGCGCAATGAGATCTATGACAGGCTCATGCGGCAGATCCTTCGCGATATCGGGAAAGTGCCTGCCGAGGTCGTCTCCGGGATTGAAGCAATTGCTCGGAACGGCGAAAAGATGAGCGAACTTGCCCATCGGGCCCTGGCCAAGATGCAGTACGAAACAATGCAGGAGGCCGAGGCATTGATGCAGCTCTATGGCCTGTTCGATCTGCAGGCGCCCATGCCCTTGCTCGGTGGTGTCGCCAAGGGCTGGGCCATGGAGCCAGTCACCATGCTGTCGGTGGTGAAGGAGGTGCTCTCGCGCAAGCCAGGACTGATCGTGGAATGCGGGAGCGGCACCTCAACGGTGTGGATCGGCCATGCGCTCAAGAAAATCGGGGGCGGGTCACTGATATCGCTCGAACATCTGGAAGAATTTACGTTGCTTGGCGAGACGGCGTTGCATGAGCACGGCCTTGGCGAAGTGGCGCAGATCCGGAAAGCACCTCTTCGAGCCTGTCAGGTTGGGGGCGAATCCTTCGATTGGTACGATACCGCCGCCCTCGACGATGTTCACGATGTTTCGATACTGATTGTGGATGGACCTCCAAGCTCGACAGGGCCGCTGGCACGTTATCCTGCGTTGCCGCTGCTCCAAAGCAGGCTTCTGCCGGGCGCGCTCATCTTGGTCGATGATGTTGGGAGGGAAGACGAGCAGAAGGTCATCGCTCGGTGGCAACAGGAAAACAGCGCCTTGGTTAATCCGCGGATGATTTCCGGACGGACGATGGCTTTCGATTACCTGCCTGACGTATCGGCGAGAACCAAGGATCCAGAGTGCTGGTAACGCCGTAAAATTCGCGTCAGGCGTTGCCTGGGGCGTGGAATGCACGCATGACGTATCTGCTTGAAAAGACCGGACCAAAGGGAAAAAAAAATGTCATTGTTGAGGCATGTGTCTGCCGCCAAGCGGGCCTGGGTGTGGTCCGAGCTTGGAGTCCTGTTTATCGGCCTCGTTGTCGCGATGGCAACTGTCGTGGCGTCGCTGTTGGGCTTTGACCGGCTGGCGCACGTATCGCTTGCCGGGCTCGGCATATCCATTTTGGCAATTGCCGCGATTGGTGCACGCAGGGCGCGGATCCTGCATTTCCGCATAGCCGAAGAGGTTGGACGCTCGACGGAGCGTGTCGTGCGCGCCCTTCCACAGCATGACGTCCCAGGCCGTTTGCCGAAGGCCGAGGGCACTGTTGGCCCTCCGACAGGTGGACACCTGCCGCAGACTATCCGTGATTATGTGCGGCTGTATGAGTCGCGGCAGTTCCTAAGGGAGATTGACCGCACGATCCTGCGCACGGGCTCTATTGCCGGACGCGACATCCTCGCGGCCATGGCGTCTTCGGGAACCATGACCTGGGAACAGATCCGAATCTGCCTGGGCATCTACAGGAGTGGTCGTGGCACTGCCCGGGTCCGGCCCGTGTTTGCCCGGCTGGATCCAAAATTAGCGCGGCGTCTGGCCAGGGTGGTCGCATTGCAGACGCTGCTTCCGGACGACAGAATTAATGCCCTGACGCTGTACAAGGCGCTGGTGGATGTGCAGGGGGTGAAGAGCCTTGATCTGCAGCACGGGAAGCTGATGGCGGATTTGGCGTTTTATCTTCGCGACTGGCGCTGTCTGGAGCGGGCGATGGCCAGTCTCCGCCTGAAAGAGATCGATCGGCAGTTCCTAGAGGCCGATATGTGCAACCCCTTTATCGATTCTTCCCATGCCGACATGGGTCGCTGGCTGGAGCTCATGAACCGTGGATTCGTCCGAGCGGGCGTTGCGCCTATTCTGGTTGACGATGAGGTGCCGGCGACGCTGAGCCATCCATTCGATCGTCTAGCCACCGTTCCGCTGGCGTCGGTGGATGAGGGCCCATTGGTCACTGTCGTCGTTTCGAGCTGGTGCCCTGATGAAGGTCTGGTTTCTGCGGTCCGGTCGGTGACGCAGCAGACATGGGGAAACCTCGAGATCCTGATCATCGACGACGCATCGCCTGAACAGTTCCTGCCCCTGTTGCAACAGGTCGCCGCCTCGGACTCGAGGATCCGGCTGATCAGGCAGGAGGCTAACAGTGGCACGTATGTTGTCCGGAATCGGGGGCTGAGCGAGGCCAAGGGCAAGTACTTCACGGTCCATGATTCCGATGACTGGGCGCACCCCCAGCGGATTGAACTCCAGGTCCAGCAGCTCCTGTCGGACGACAGTCTGGTGTCAACGGCGAGCATGGCTTATCGCTGTGACGACAACTTGGTCGTGAACCTGCCAGGCGTGCTTCCGGACCGCGAAAACGCCTCTTCCCTCATGTTCGACCTCGAGCGGGTAAGGGATCGGATCGGGTACTTCGACGCTTCGCGGAAGGGAGCCGACACCGAGTACGCGCTGCGGATCAAGATGGCATTCGGGGACGAGGCGCACCGGGTCCTGCCGCAGCCCTTGGCCATGATCCGGCTGCGCCCAGGAAGCCTGTCGCGGGCGGAATTCAAACCCGGGTGGAGGCATCCGTCACGCGCGCTGTACCGCCGCAGCTACGAGACCTGGCACCGGCAGGTGAAGCTCACCAGTGGCGACGGTTTCATGGATATCAACCAGAAAAAGCGGCCATTCCGCCTGCCCAAGCGATTCATCGTCGACCAGACGGGCGAGGAAATTGCCCGGCGCTCCCGCTACGACATCGTTTTCGTTGCCGACTTCCGTGCTTCAGCGGGTCCCGAGATCAATGTGGGGCATGAGGCGGTCGCTGCAGTGAAGGCGGGGATGCGGGTCGGAATCCTGCACCTTGAGTCCTACCGCAATCTGTCGCTGCGGGAGATCGAGCCGTTCGATATCGAGATCGAGGAATTGCTGCAGAAGGAGGCAATCGACGAGGTCCTGTATTCGGACAAGACAACCGTTGGAACCCTGGTTGTGCGTGACCCCTCCATTCTCCAGTTCCGTCTTCCCCATGCATCCTCACTGAGCGTCGGGTCCGCCATGATCGTTGCCCGCCATGCTGGACGCGGAGAGGACGGACTGGTCCAATTCGATGCCGCACAGTGCGCGACCAGCTGTTTTCACATGTTTGGGGTCGAACCGGTCTGGATTACAACGAGCGACCAGGCCGCCTCGGGGCTTGGGAAATTTGTTTCCAGTCGCGTAGTGTCGCCGGTGCGCTGGCCGCATTCGATCGTGGAAGACCTTTCCACAGTGCCCTACGGGCGACGGGGCACTGATGCGCCGGTCGTAGGGCGCGTCCTGCATGGGCCGAAAGATTCGTTGCCGAACGGTCGCCGGGGACGTCGCGTCGCGTTTCTTGCGGATGCCGACATCCGGATGCGCTTTCTGGTTGACCCCAAGAGCGCACTGGACAGCTACCTCGAGGAGGAGGCCGCCAGCAACTGGGACGTGCTGTCGGGCGCCGAAGTCGCCCGGTTCGTGTTCTATTCGCAGTGTGATTTCTACACCCATCACCATGGGGGCACTGCCGATGACGCACAGGCGCGCTACATCGTCGAGGCGATGGCGGCGGGTTGCGTCGCCGTGCTCGCCCCGGAATGGAAGCCGATGTTCGGCGATGCAGCGCTGTACTGCGAACCGGAGGGTCTGGCTGGATTGGTCAAGCGCACCTATGAGGATGCATCGGCCTATACGGAGCTCCAGCGGCGCGCGGTGGGGTGGGCAACCGAGAGATACGGACCTGCACAACTCGCCGGGATCTGGGCATTGGTGCAACGTGCCGGCTGATACAATGGCGTGCTCGAAATGAACCGTGCTAGACGGCGCGAAAGGATGCCCGCAAGTGAACGATAACTCAATGCTTTCCCTTGCGGTTGTGGGCCTCGGTTACGTCGGCTTACCGCTTGCGGTTGCGTTTGGCAAGAAGCGTCGCGTGGTTGGATTTGACATCAACGAGGAGCGGATACGTGAGCTCCGCCAAGGATTTGACCGAACCTTGGAGGTCCCCGCGGACGAACTGGCTGCAGTGCACGAGCTGGTCTACACCGACAAGGTGGAAGATCTGCGAGATTGCGACGTCTACATCGTCACGGTACCCACGCCGATCGATGCGGCGCGCCAGCCGGATTTCGATCCGCTGCTGAAGTCCAGCGCGATGATCGGCAAGGTGCTCAAGAAGGGCGATGTGGTGATCTATGAATCCACGGTCTACCCGGGCGTCACGGAGGAGGTCTGCGTTCCGGTGTTGGAGAAGGCCTCGGGGCTTCGCTTCAATCAGGATTTCTATTGCGGTTACAGCCCGGAGCGCATCAATCCCGGCGACAAGGAGCGCACGGTCACCAAGATCAAGAAGGTGACATCCGGCTCGACCCCAGAAATCGCGGATCGGGTAGACGATCTGTATGCGTCGATCATTGAGGCGGGTACACACAAGGCCAGCTCGATCCGGGTCGCAGAGGCGGCGAAGGTCATCGAAAACACGCAGCGTGACGTGAACATTGCCTTGATGAACGAACTGGCGCGAATCTTCCACCGGATCGGGATTGATACCCACGACGTGCTCGCTGCCGCGAGGACAAAATGGAACTTCATGCCCTTCTCGCCAGGTCTAGTGGGCGGTCACTGCATCGGTGTTGACCCCTATTACCTGGCCCACAAGGCCACGATGCTCGGTTACAACCCCGAGTTGATCTTGGCGGCACGTCGGATCAACGACGAGATGGGGCCACACGTAGCCGATCGCATCATTCGTCTGATGGCCGAGGCCAAGATCAACGTGGTTGGATCCCGCATCCTTATCCTGGGTTTCGCCTTCAAGGAAAATTGCCCGGACGTCCGGAACACCAAGGTGGTGGACGTTGTATCGGAGCTGAGTACGATCAACGCGACCATTGATGTCCATGATCCTTGGGTCAACCCGGAGTATGCCCGGCACGAGTACGGGATTGAGCTGATCAAGAAGCCCGCGCCAGGCGCATACGACGCGGTGGTGGTTGCGGTTGCTCATGAACAATACGTTGGGGACAAACGTACGCTCGAAGTCGAGGAACTCCTGAAGCCCGGCGGCATCGTTTTTGATGTGAAGGGAGTGCTACCCCGCGGCGATAGAATTTATCGTCTCTAAGTCAACCCACGTACTTTGTGGCGAACTGTCCTTCGCCGAATGCGGCGAACTGCGGGCAGTCAGCCAATCCTCTTTCCAAAGATAATTACGGAATCACAATCATGCGCAGATTCATCACTCTATCGGGTCTGATCCTGTTGCTTGCCGGGTGTGGCGCCGACCAGCCGGCCGCTCCCGCAAGCCAGGGTGGGACGCCAACCCTGGAGTCCACAACCCCACGGCCGGCGCAGAAGCCGATTGCCGGTGATCCGGTCGATCAGGGTCTTGAGAATCTTCAGAAAATGGCTGCGTCCACCGTCAGGTACGACCGGATCCGCACGCTCGAGGATGGAACGAAGCAGCGCCAAGTCTTCGTCGAGATGTTGGGGGCGACCGCAGAGGATACCCATTCCAGCGCCACGCAGATCTTCGAGAAGGGCGGCTTCACTGTCCGCACGGGCCTGATGGACGAGAACGGCATCCGTGTGCAGTACCGGAAGACTGGTGTAGAGCCGATCAGTGCCCTGATCAGGTCCGCCGAGGGCGGCCCGCCGCTCAACGACCCGGCGGCCACGTCTTCGTTCTATATCCGCCAGTCCGTCGACTGAAGTGCCTGATGAAGTGAAGAGGCAGCCCGAGGGCTGCCTCTTTGCCATGTGAAACCGGAAAAAAGCATGACTGCACGCAGCATTGGCTTCAGACCTGAGATCCAGGGGCTCCGCGCTATCGCGGTGCTGGTGGTGCTGGTGTTCCACCTCTGGCCCGGGGCGCTGCCGGGCGGTTATGTCGGCGTCGATGTCTTTTTCGTCATCTCCGGTTACCTGATCACGGGCCTGTTGCTGCGTGAGGCTGAAAGGGACGGCAGGATCTCGATCCTTGGTTTCTATGCCAAGCGCATCAGGCGCCTGATGCCGGCGGCCACACTGGTTCTGGTGGCAGTAGCCATCTGCATCTCCATTCTCCCGGTAGTGCGCTGGGAAGAGACGGCGAAGGAGATCATCGCCAGTGCCCTGTATGTCGAGAACTGGTGGTTGGCGGCAAACTCGGTCGACTACCTTGCGCTGGAGTCCGCCCCGAGCCCCCTGCAGCACTACTGGTCGTTGTCGATTGAGGAGCAGTACTACATCGTCTGGCCGCTGCTGTTCGCGCTTGCCTGGTGGATTCCGGGCCTGCGTGCTCAGCCGCGGACGGTGTTCGGGGTGCTGGTGGTTGGCATCGGCATCCTGTCACTGCTGCATTCGATCCACATCACCGCGAAGAATCCAGGCTTCGGTTACTTCGCGACCACGACAAGGGCGTGGGAGCTGGCGATCGGTGGGGGACTAGCGGTTTTTACCGGCTGGAGAAAGCTGCCTGCAGCGGCGAAGATCGCCTCGGGCTATCTCGGGATGGCTGGCATCGCGCTGGCGGCCCTCACCTATGACAGCACGACGGTATTTCCCGGTTACCACGCGCTTCTGCCTACCGTGGGCACTGCACTGGTGCTGGTGTCCAGCGACTCCCGCTGGGCCCCCTATGCGGTGTTGAAAACGCGGCCGTTCCAGTACTTCGGCGACATCTCCTATTCGCTGTATCTCTGGCACTGGCCGGTAGTCATCTTCTACCAGCAGATTTCCGGGCGGAGCTTGGGGTTGATCGACGGCGTCATCGTCGCCGCTGTTTCGACGGCATTCGCGCACCAGTCCAAATATCTTGTCGAGGACCCGTTTCGGGCGCCGGGCTTCCCGAGTCCAAAACGCTGGGTGCCTTTCGCGCTTGCCGCGATATGCATTGGGTGGAGCCTGGTTTCCGCATTGTTCGTCCTCAATCAGGTGCGCTTGCGCACCCAGGTGAATGCCAGCACGGTTGCAGAAGCGGCGACGCATCCGGGCGCGATGGCGATCTTCGCTGGCGTCCCTTTCGATCCCGCAGTTCCGTTTGCTCCCCAACCGCTGCAAGCAGCCAAGGACCAGGCGCTGGCCTACCGTGACGGATGCATCGCCAGTCTGACGAATTCAGAAGTGCGGGAATGTCGGTACGGGAACAAAGTCGCGGAACGCCACATTCTGATCGTCGGTGACTCCCACGCCGTCCATTGGATCCCCGCTCTTGATGTGATCGCCCATCGCCGCGGTTGGAAGCTGACTGTGATCACCAAGTCCGCCTGTCCCATGGCCCGCATTGAGATGGAAGCCGGACTGACGGATCAGATGCAATCTTGCATTGACTGGAACCGGACGGCGATCGAGCAGGTCATCGCCTACCAGCCGGACGTAGTTGTGTTTGCCCATTCGTGGGGTTCGATGACCGGGATCGGCGACACCCGCACGGAGGGTGCGCAGCAGGTAGCGGAATGGATTGAAACCCTGTGGCAAGAGCTCCAGCAGGGCGGCAGTTCCATCATCGCCATCCGCGATACCCCGCGGATGAAACAGCTGCCGTCTGAATGCATGGCTGCGGCCGGTGCGACATCCTTGGAGTGCGCCAACCCGAGAAGTGCTGCTATCCCTCCTGTTGATCCCTTGGTGATCGCTGCAGAGCGTAATGATAGTGCGCTGCTTGTGGACATGACCGACTATATCTGCGGGCCGGAACTGTGCGAACCGGTCGTGGGCAACGTCTTCGTGTGGCGCGATACTCACCATCTCACGGCCAGCTATGCGGAAACGCTGGCCACTCCGCTCGAAAAGAAGATCGATAGCATTCTGCAAGCGGCAGAACGCTAGCGCGAGCGTCCCATTGTTTGTAGAGGCTTCCATGTGGCACGTTGAAGACGGAAGACTTTTCTTCCGACACCCCAGAAAGGCGGTGTGGTGGCAGGTCCCGACCGAGTTTGAAATGCCGCATCCTGCATTGTTGGCCCTTGCGGAGCATCTGTTGTTGGCCGGGCTTGGGGAAGCAGCGCGTGGCGATACCGGCACTGGTACCAGGCCATTCGGCACCAAGGTGGGCCTTGCCTATTCGGGAGGATGTGACTCGACCGCCGCCTACTATCTACTGCCTGACCCCGTCCCCCTCTATACCCAGGTGTCCAACCCCAGCAGGCTGCATAGGTTGGACAATGCTCTGCTTGCGCTGCAGGAAGTGGGCGGTGTGGCGGTGCTGACCAACAGCGACGAGTTGGCCGGCGAATTCGGGAAGCGGCATGGCTTCTACGGTACCGGCGCGTTCATGGTCACGGCGATCTTGTTCGCCGACTACTACGATTTCGGCACTGTGGCCGATGGAAACGTGCTGGAAACGCTGTATCTGTTCGGGGCAGGCGGCCACGGCACGAAGTTCAAGGTGCGTGACCTATCAAGGCTGCAGCGCAAATTCGAGGCGGCGGGACTTCATTATTGCGCCCCGTGCGCCGGTATGAGTGAGGTCCTGACGACGAGGATTGCCGGAAAGAACAGGTATGCGATGGGTTGCATGAGGGGCGTCGATGGCAGGCCCTGCAACAATTGCATGAAGTGCTACCGAAAGAACGCCCTGCAGGGCCATTCGATCCCACCTTGCCGGGAATCGGAATTCAAGCTTTCGCAGGAGTTCATTCCCATGCTTCCGTCGCTCCTGTGGTCGGTGCAAGCGGGCACGCTGAGCCATCCCGTCCTTGACCGGATCGACAAGGACATCTCATGGGTGGACAAGTGGTATGAAGATTCGATCAGGTACATCCCGGAGCACCTGCGCCCGTTCTTCATGGCAAAACTTCAGGAGTACGGTGTCCAGCCGATGGGCGACGATTCCGCTTTGAGGGCCTGGGTGTCCGACCGTCAGGGCGCGGGCGCGGCGTTACGCTAGCCCTTTGCCAGGGGGCATTGCCCTCCGTTGCCGATGTGTCGGGCCTAGTGGACAAGCCGCGGCATCCAGATCTCGACTGCTTGGCCGTTGCCCGTCTCTCCGCTGGGGTCGTGGGCGTGCAGGCGGAAGGAAAGCTGGTGGCATGTGTTTGCCGAGAACGCGTTGTCCACGATGAAGCGCTGGAACTTCTTTCCCTCAAGAGGGATCTCGATTGCTTCTGAGGCACGCCCATCGACTTCCACGTCAAACGTGAAGGATCCGGATTGCTTCTGCCCTTGCTCGAACTCGGGTGAGTAGACAAAAAACTCAAGCCGGGAACGGCCCGATCCCCCAATGCAAATTGGCTTTGACAACGTCAGCGTGCTGTCCTGCCGCAGGGGCGCGGGAAACTGCATCCGGGTGACCGCGTCGCCGGCCCGCTTCCAGATGCGGTCGCCATCGCCTCCGGCGTTGGCGATGTAGTTCTGTCCCAGGGTGGACGGATCGTAGGATTCGATATCGAAGGCCTCGGGCCTGGCTTCAATCAGTTCCCGGGCCCAGTCCTGCTTCGCGGGGGAACTCCCGGAGACGGTCACTGTCCATCCCGAGAGCCAGCGCCCGGCTGCTTCTGAATAGCTGAGCGCGACGCCTGCCAGCGCCAGCGCGGGAAGCAGTACCATGGCCACCAGGCCGGAAAAGCCGGGGTGCCAGACCGTTGCAGCCAGCGGCTCAACACTGCGCCCTGCCTGTGTGCTGGCCGGCAGCCCATAGCCGATAAGCAGGGCACCTACGATCCAGATCGGAAATATGTTGAACGGTTTGTTCTCGAAGATGACAAGCATCACCGCCGAGATGCCGATAACAAGAATGCCCAGCGCCGTCAGGACCGGTGGCGGGTGTAAACGGAACCCGATCCGGATGCAGGAAAAGAAGAGCAGGACGCCGAATGCCAAGGCAAAGAGGTCGGAATAGAAAATAAGGGTCGACCGTACTTCCGGAGCAAGGTCTTTCGGGTTGCGCAGAAGCCAGTCCCAATCCCTCGGGTAAGTCAGTGTGTAAAGGCGGGATCCCTGCGCTGCAACGCGTTCGACGTTGTCGATGGGGTGCAGGCTCCAGGCCGAGAGAAGGGCGGAGCGGGAAAAATCCCGTGCTTCTTCAGCGGAGCTCTGCTTTTCAACGAACCGGTCCCGGAATCGCGCGAACCAGTCACTTTTCCCGTTGCCCATACCGCTGGCGTTGGCCGCGTACTTCATGTTGGCGTAGATGGGGCGACCTTCGGATTGCATGTGAAGGTGACGCGAATCGAAGGCGGCCGAGCCCAAGTATGCACCGAGGCACACGATTGCAACGAGGATCCTGGCTGCCGGGTGTTGCCGCGCCCCGGAATGCGGCTGGGCGCGGTAGCTGCGGAATGCGAAAAGCACCACCGCGATCAGGAGGGCGAAGCAGAAAACCATGCCAAGCCCGCGCTGGACTTCGGCTGCGTACGCGGTGACGCCGGCTGCGAAGGCAGCGGCAATCGATATTGCAACGTGCCTGTGAGCGGACATGGCGATTATGACCAGCCAAGCGGCAAGGGCGATGAAGAAGGTCCCCCACAGGTCGTGGCTGGGGATCAGCGTCATGTACGCGGGGATTGGCGCGGCAAGGAGCAGGACGCTTGCCGCCTGTGCCGCCTGATGGCTGCGTACCCGCCGGAGCACGTCGTACGCCATGAGTTGCATGGCCAACAGCAGGACCGTATTGATGGCTTTCAGGACATGCGTGGCCTCGGGCCCGAACAGCCGGATTACCGGATAGGGGAAAAAAAGGCTCCTCGCGTAGTAAGGAGCATTGAACCCGCCAAAGCGTCCCGTCTCAACAAGATCGGTAGCGTATTGCCAATAGCGCAGGTAGTCGGTTCCCCACTGCGCCTGCACGAAATGGTGGAGGAGGTAGCGGATGAAGAGGCTGGCCGCAACGAGGACGGAAATGAAGACCGCGGGCGCGAGCGGCTGGCTTCGCCGCAACAATCCCCAGGCGGTCCCGAAGACCACAACAGTGAATGCGCATGCCAGAAGCGCCAGCAGCAAGCCGGGAGCTCCGTAGATATGAATGTCGAAGCCGTTGTAGGCGTACCGCAGACTGCCCAGAAGCCCGAGAAGGGCGCCGGCGGCAAGGATCAGGTAGGCCGATGAGGTAGCCGTGGCAGAAAGTTCGCGCGCGAGTACCGCTGCCGGGTGGGCAAGGCGACCGGGCAAGGTGCGCGGGTCGGGGGAGGTCGTGTTGGTCAATTTTCAGTCCGTGCGGATCGGGAACGGCCGGTGTTCTGGCGCAGGAAATGGGGCATAGGGTATCCGGTCAGCTCCCATGCACCGCCGATGCCAGCGCCTGTAGCCCTCGACATAGGCCTGACGTGCAGCGGAAAGCGGACTCTGATGCCCTTGGACCTCCAGCAAAACGGCATTACTGCTGCTGGCGCTGAGCGAACCGGGCCTGGCCAGCGCGAAATACAGGGCCTGGGGAACGTCGACATGAACGTCGCGCCCGTAGACCAAGCGAATCCGTTCAAAAAGCTCGTCATCGGCTGAGGTCCTGACCGAGTCGAACATGCCGATTTCCTCAAGGACCTTCCGCTTCACCATCAAGCTTATCAGTGCGCGACGTTCCCGGAGACCCCGGTTCATCAGCGGATTTCCATCGCCGTCGATACGGATGTAGTTGCAGGAGGACGAGACAACGCCGCTTCCACGCAGTGCGCCGAGCTGAAGCTCGAGCCGCCTGGCGTCACACCAGTCGTCGCTGTCCATGAAGGTGATCACGTCGCCGCTCGCTTGCGTGATTCCGAAGTTCTTGGCCTCGTAGGTGCCTTTGTTGAGGTCGAGGAATATGCATTTGACCCGTGCGTCGCGGTGCTGGATAGATTCCATCAGCTCGCGCGTGCCATCCGTACTTGCGTCGTCCACGATCACAAGTTCCAGTTGCTGCCAACTTTGGGAAAGGATGGAATCCGCAGCGCGTTCGACAAATGCAGATGTGTTGTGACACGTCATGATGACGCTGATCAGCGGGTCGTCGCGGACAGCCGTGCGTGGGGCGTCCAGCGGAGCGGCTGAAGGGCGACTGTAGAGAAGCTCTCCCGTTGTAAGGGAGTGCTTCTGGAGTGCTATGCGCAAAGACCTTTTCAGCCGGGCGAGAAGGCCGGCCATGGGTGCTATGCGGTCCACCATGCATGCAGCCGGGCGGCGATGCGTTCCGCAGCCCGTCCGTCCCACAACGGGATGCGGCCTGTTGCGGGCGTGCCTGGTGCTTTCAGAAGTTCCTCGATGGCCGGAAGAACCTCTTCCTTCTTGACCAAGCGGTTGGTGCCGTGGGTGATGGTAATAGGGCGCTCGGTATTTTCGCGGTACGTCATGCACGGGATCCCGAGGAATGAGGTTTCTTCCTGGATGCCACCCGAGTCAGTCAACACGAAGCGCGCCAGCGAAACAACGGACGCAAACTGCTGGTAGCGGATTGCCGGCACGAGCCGGAGTCCGTCGATTCCTTCGATGGTACTGCGCAGGCCGTGGCGGTCCAGCGCCGCCGCAGTCCTGGGGTGAAGCGGCAGCAACATGGGTATTTTACTGGCTGCCTGCGCCAAAAGACGGATGATGTCCTCCAGTGAATCCCTGTCGTCAACGTTGGACGGCCGATGGAAAGTGGCAACGCCGAACAGCCCCGGGTCCAGGCCAAGTCCGGCCAGGACGTCGCGGCCTCCCTGCCGGTCCAGGCTGCGCACGAGCGAGTCGATCATCAGGTTGCCGACAAAGTGGATGCACTCTTTGGAATGACCCTCCGATACCAGCTGTTCGGATGCGTCAAAAGAGGTAGTAAAGAAAATGTCCGCTATCGCATCGACGACCAGGCGGTTCAGTTCCTCGGGCATCCGCCTGTCAAAACTCCGGAGCCCGGCTTCGACATGGGCAACGGGGTAGCCCAGCCGTTTGGCCGCGATACAGACCGCCATGGTGGCGTCCACATCACCAAAGACCACAACCAGGTCGGGTTGATGGACGGAGAGCCATGTCGAAGACGCGCTGATCATCTCCCCGATCCGCAAGCTGGTGTCATCGCTTGAAAGCTGGATGCGGTGCATGCCGGACTGATCCAGCCCCACATCCTCCATGATCTCATCGCTGAGCGAAGCATCCGTATGCTGCTCAAGAAAAAGAACGGATGGCGCGCACCAAGGCTGTTTCCCCAGCAGCTCGGCAAGCGGGCCGAGCTTGACGAGATTGGGACGCGTGCCGGCGACGAGCGCGATGCGGCACAGCGCGGAAGCGACGTCTTTTGCTGTTTCTCTTTTCATTCCGTATAGAACCTTCCGCAATGACGCTGGATGGCCGATCAGATTGTCATGGGCCAGACCATGGCGCGGGTCCTATTCCAGAGTCATTGCCCGGTGGAAATCCGTGCGAGCGCGCGCTCTGCGGATTCAATCACGTGCTCCACTTCCTGTTCTTCCAATCCCGACCACAGGGGCAATCGCACCAATGTCTCGCTCACGCGGTCTGTATTGGGCATGTCTCCATGCGCCCGACCGAAGCGACGGCCCGCAGGGGCGGTGTGCAGCGGAATGTAATGGAACACAGTCGCGATATCCTGCTCATTCATGAGGTCGATGAACCGGCTGCGGGTCTTGAGGTCGGGCAGAAGCAGATAGTACATGTGGGCATTGTGGACGCAGTTTTCCGGGATAATGGGCCGCCGAAGCTTCCCTGCGATCTCATGCGGCTCGGCCCACTCGTGGTACTTCTCCCAGATCTGCATCCGACGTTTCTGGATCATCGGCGCCTCCATGAGCTGGCTGTACAGAAGCGCGGCTACCAGTTCGCCAGGGAGAAACGATGAGCCGACGTCGATCCAGGTGTACTTGTCAACCTGTCCCCTGAAGAACTTGCTGCGGTTCGTCCCTTTCTCTCGAATGACCTCGGCACGTTCTGCATAGCGAATGTCGTTGATAAGCAGCGCCCCGCCCTCCCCAGAGATGATGTTTTTGGTCTCGTGGAAGCTGAGGGCGGCCAACGCGCCGAACGTCCCCAAGGTGCGCCCCTTGTAGGTTGCACCGATCGCCTGAGCGGCATCCTCTATGACCATCAGGTCGTACTGCGCCGCGATCTCGAGGATGGTGTCCATCTCGCAACCTACGCCCGCATAGTGTACGACGCAGATGGCGCGAGTACGTGGGGTGATGGCCTCTTCTAGGAGGCGCTCGTCGATATTCAGGGTGTCCCGTCGGATATCGACGAAAACCGGGATGGCACCCCGCAGCACGAACGCGTTAGCCGTGGAGACAAACGTGTACGACGGCATGATCACTTCATCGCCCGGCTGCAGGTCCGCAAGCAGGGCTGCCATCTCCAGCGCAGCTGTACACGAGTGGGTAAGCAGAGCCTTCTTCGTGCCCGTCGCCTCCTCCAGCCAAGCGTGACAGCGCTTGGTGTAGTTACCGTCCCCAGAAAGATGGCCGCTCTTGAGAGCGGTCTGGATATGGTCCAGAACGCTCGCGCCAACGTATGGCCTGTTGAAAGGGATGGTCATGATGGCGGTGGTAGAAGAGTTCAGGTGCAAGGATGTTAAAGCTAAAGGTTCAGAACAGCGAGGGGTCGGAATGTTGTCGGGACAAGGCATCGGCGATAATCCGAGCGATCCTCTGCGATGCCTTTCCGTCTCCGTAAGGATTTTGTGCGCGGGACATCGATTCGTAGCCCGCAGCATCATCAAGGAGGCGGGAAGCCGCCTGCGTAATGCGAACCCGATCGGTGCCAACCAGAGCGACGGCGCCGGCCGCCACGGCTTCAGGGCGTTCCGTTGTGTCCCGCATCACGAGCACCGGCTTGCCAAGAGACGGCGCCTCCTCCTGGATACCGCCCGAATCGGTGAGGATGAAGTGGGCCTTGGACATCAGATAAACGAAGGGGAGGTACTCCAATGGCTTGATCAGGGAAATACCGTCGCAGCCTCCCAAAATCCGGGTGACCGGTTCTTGCACGTTTGGGTTCAGATGGACGGGATAGATGATCTGGGTGTCCCCCCGGTCGGCCAAATCAGCCAGGGAGTGGCAGATCTGCTCGAAGCCCTGACCAAAGTTCTCTCGCCTGTGTCCTGTTACAAGGATGAGACGCTTCTCGGGGTCAAGCGGCGGAAGCGTGTCTGCCAGAGACCTTGCCAAGTCCGGCTCGCGCTCGATTCTGCCAATGACCTCCAGCAGTGCGTCGATGACCGTGTTTCCCGTGACGTAGATGGTCTCACCGGCAGTACCTTCCTTACGGAGATTGCGCGCGGCGGTTTCGGTGGGCGCAAAGTGGAAGCGCGCGAGTGGCGCTACGAGCCGGCGGTTGGCTTCTTCGGGCCATGGGGCGAGGAGGTCCCCCGTCCGTAGACCGGCTTCGACATGTGCGACAGGAGTCTTGGCATAAAATGCCGCGAGCGCCGCTGCAAGCGTCGTGCTCGTATCCCCGTGAACCAGCACCAAATCCGGTCGATGCCTCTGGATGATCTCGGACATTCCAGTGAGGATGCGTGAAAATAAGGCAGGCAGCGTTTGCCCTGGTTGCATTACGTCCAGATCTTCGTCCGGAGTGATCTGGAACAGATCCAGTACCTGATCTAGCATCTGCCGATGCTGCGCGGTTACAGCGACGATCGTTTCCAGCCTGCGGTCTTCGCGAAGTGCCGACACCACCGGCGCCATCTTGATGGCTTCAGGCCGGGTGCCGAATACCACAATGAGTTTCGACCGTTTCATGAATTCTCCATGCTGGGAGTTGCATGCCGGGAACTGATCACCCACGACTGAGAGCGATCAACCCTGCGATAACAAGGGCGATCCCGACGAGCTTCCCTCGAGTCAGTGACTCACCAAACAGTGGAATTGCCAAAGCTCCGACCAGCAGAAAATTGAGGGCCATGAATGGGTAGGCCTTGCTGAGTTCGAGGCGTGATACCGCAGCCATCCAGCAAAGAGACGCGAGGAATGCTGATGCGAGTGCCGCTATCACCCAAGGCCGCATCAGCAGGATAAGAGTGGTGGGCCAGTCCTCCATGAAGCGGAAGGGCGGAGTGGCAGGTATCGACACCTGCCACTTGAGGACGAGTTGGCCGAACGTTGTGAGCAGGATCGTAGCGCCCACCATCAGCCACGGAAAGAACGCAGTCATGGCGCGGTATCCCAGAATCTGTGCGGAACGTTTACATGGAAAGTGTCGTACGCGCGATCTATCACCATCCCCGCTCGAGTCCAGATGCGTTGGACCCCGTAGTTCCAGATTTGCGTGGAGATCACCAGCCGCGAATACCCGGCTTGACCATAATGATTGAGCAGGAAACTAAGCAGTTGCGAATAGAGGCCGTAACCGGACCACTTGGGCGCAGTCGAATTCAAGATGATCTCTATTTCACCGCCCCTAATCGTGCGGCATGTTGCGAAACTCCTCGGCTCGCCTTCCACGCAGTAAACCCACGTCTGCTTGGCGTCGGCCATATGCGTCGCGTGGCCAAGAGCCCACTCGACGTATCCCTCAAGGATGGCTTCCCGAGATAGCCGAGGGTTCGCATGGTAATGGTTACGATAATCGGAGAAGCTCTGGCGTATGATCGTCGCAAGGGTGTGGCCATCCGCTGACTCTGCAGCGCGGACTTCATGTGACGACTCAATTTTGAGTTCGCGGATTCTGCCCAGTGAAGCCCTATAATAAACAAGAGTGTCGGCATGCAGGGGGGGTAGGCCGGCGGCAGCCAAAGAGGCAAGTTGCCCGCCGTCGCCCGCTGCACAGCGAAATATGGCCAAGTCAGGTCGCAGTATGTTGATGTCAGTCAGCACCGCATCAGAAGTTTCATTGCCCGATAGAACGCCCCGGGCCACCCGCAGGCCAAAGCGGCGTGACTCTAACGGTGATTCGGCAAGAACATTCGAAGATAAAGAGCTCATTCCGCAATGCCGGTTTTTTCGGCAACGATGAAGTTGGGACGTCGCTTAGCTTGGCCATGCAGCTTTCCGACGTAAAGTCCCACGATCCCTACGCTGAATACGACCGCGCCTCCGACGAGCCAGATTGACGCGATGATGCTGGTGAACCCGGCAACAGCGATGTCGCCGATGGCATATCGGTATACGCTGAGCGCGACGATGCAGAGCGAAGCCAGAGCGAACGCCAAGCCCATGTGGACAACAAGCCGCAAAGGCTTGTCTGAGAATGACAGCGCTACATTGGTTGCGAGGCGCAGCAGCTGTCGAAAACTGTAGCTACTGCGGCCTTCGATTCGGCGACCATGGGAAACCGGAACGAGCGTCGGTCGGAATCCGGTCCACCGGACTAGCAAGGGGAAAAATCTGTCGCCTTCAGGCATCGAATTGATGGTATCGATCACTTTCCGGGAGTACGCTCCAAAGTTCGCGGTGGTGGGATCATAGACGCTCTCCGTGAGCCAGCCGAGCAAACGATAGAAGACTCTTGAGCCGTTCCTTTTAAGAAAGGAATCCTGCCGGTCAGTGCGGCTGCCAAGGACGACGCCCATATCGGGACCCATCGCCGCTAGAAGGTTCGGGATTTCTTCCGGAACATCCTGCAAATCACAATCCATGACAATGACGACGTCGCCAGCGGCCTGCACCAGGCCCGCGCTGATAGCTGCGTGCTGGCCGAAATTTCGTGATAGGCGCAAGCCACGGAGATACGGTCGGATGTGAGCTAGCTCCGTGATCCGTTGCCAGGCTCCGTCGGGACTTGCATCGTCCACGAGAATGATCTCGTAGGACCCTACGATGGGGTCAACGGTGGCTGAGACGCGCTCGACTAACTCTTCGAGACAACTGCGGCACCCATAGACGGGTGAGACGACGCTGAGCACAGGCTTGTAGGTACAGCCTGAGGCCGCTTGTTCAGTCGTCACGGGCGGCCCATGACCAAGCTTGGTACCGCGTGTTTGGAGTGCATATGTCGTGATGACTGCGGGATCCATGAGTGACTCTCCGCCTGGATGACCAGTCCTACAGACATACTTCCAACTCCGGCAATATTTTGAACAGATCCCCCACCAAGCCGATATCCGCGATCTCGAAGATCGCAGAATCCGGATCCTTGTTGATCGCCACGATCGTGCCGGCATCCTTGATGCCAGTCAGGTGCTGGATGGCACCGGAGATGCCGATAGCGATGTACAGTTCGGGCGCGATGATCTTGCCGGTCTGGCCCACCTGCATTTCGTTGGGCACGTAGCCGGCATCGACCGCGGCGCGCGAGGCGCCTACGGCGGCGCCGAGCTTGTCGGCGAAGTCGAAGATGATCTTGAAGTTTTCCTCCGAGCCCACCCCGCGACCGCCGGAGACCACGCGCTTGGCGCTCTGCAGGTCGGGACGGTCAGTGGCACCGGCTGCCAGGTCGACGAAACGGGTATGGGTAGGCAGTTCGGCGTCCACGGTGACCGCTTCAACCTCGGCGCTGCCGCCGGTGCCGGCTTCACGCCAGGAGGCGGTGCGCACGGTGGCGACGACGGTCTGGTCTGCCGGAGCCTCGACGGTGATCACAGCGTTGCCTGCGTAGATCGGGCGGGTGAAGACGTGGCTCGACTCAACCGTCATCACGTCGGAAACCTGGGCAGTGCCGAGCAGGGCGGCAACCACCGGCATCAGGTCCTTGCCGAAGGTGGTTGAGGGGCCGAATACGTGGCTGTAGCCTTCGGCCAGCTTGACCACCTGAGGTGCCAGCACCTGGGCGATCGGGTGGGCGTTGGCCGGGTTGGCCACGGCCAGTACCTTGCGCACGCCGTCGATCTTTGCGGCTTCGGCGACGACTGCGGCAGGATCGTCGGCCAGTACGACGATATCGATGGTCGCGGGGTTGAGCGCCTGGGCGGCGGCCACGCACTTGGCGGTGGCGCTGTTGAGCTTGCCTTCGTGGTGTTCAGCGATGATGAGTACGTTGGACATCAGAGCAACCCCTTTTCTTTCAGTGCGGCCACCAGTTCGGCGGCGTCCTTGACCATCACGCCCTTGCTGCGTTTCGGCGGCGCAGCGTAAGCGGTGGTCTTCAAGCCCTGAGCGGCTTCCACGCCCAGATCGGCGAAGGCGATGGTCTCCAGCGGCTTGCTCTTGGCCTTCATGATGTCCGGCAGCTTGATGAAGCGCGGCTCGTTCAGGCGCAGGTCGGTGGTGACCACGGCGGGCAGGTCCACTTCCACGGTCTCCAGGCCGGCGTCGACCTCACGGGTCACGGTGGCCTTGCCGTCCGCGATCACCAGCTTGCTGGCGAAGGTGGCCTGCGGGCGGCCCCAGATGGTGGCCAGCATCTGGCCGGTCTGGTTGGCGTCGTCGTCGATGGCCTGCTTGCCCAGGATCACCAGGTCGGGCTGTTCCTTCTCGATCAGCTTGAGGAAGGTGCGTGCAGCGGTGAGCGGCTGGATCTCCTCGTCGGCGACCACGTGGATGGCGCGGTTGGCGCCCATGGCCAGGCCATTGCGCAGGTGCGGCTGGGCGTTCGCCGGGGCAATGGTGGCCACGACCACTTCGGTGGCGATGCCGCTGTCGCGCAGGCGCAGGGCCTCTTCCAGTGCGATTTCATCGAACGGATTGGGCGAAAGTTTCACGCCTTCGGTCACGACACCGGAGCCATCCGGTTTGACCTGGATGCGGACATTGAAGTCCACCACGCGCTTGTAGCCGACGAGGATTTTCATCGATCGGGGGTTCCTTAGACGTTGCCGGGCTGCCCGTGGGCTGCCGGAAGGGGGAGATTCCCGCGATTTTACCGGGGGCAGGCGCAGTATGCGAATGATTGGCTTTCGCCACAGCCCGCAGCGCCTGTCCGGCATTAGTTACAACGTGCGGGTGACTTTGCTCAGGTTCGGAGGATTGTCCGGGTGGTAGCCCCGGTCAAAAGACAGGGCGTTGACCATCTTGTAGAAACTGAGGTTCTGTATGAAGGGAGCAAGCAGCGGGTGGGTGCGTACTGAAGGGAGGAGAAGGGCTCCGCTTTCGGAGTCCAGGCCCGCCGTCCACATCTTGAGGCCCTTGGACCTCATTTCTCCGGCAAGAGCAGCTGCCCCGAACTCGGTCTGGTCGGGCTGGGAGAACAGCAGAAGTGGAATCGCGTTGGCGGCCAGGGCCATTGGCCCGTGCTTGATCTCCGCAGCGCTGAAGGCTTCGGCATGCAGGCCGCAGGTTTCTTTCAGCTTCAACGCCGCTTCAAGCGCAGTGGCCAGACCGACGCCGCGGCCGACCACCAGCAGGCTTCGCTCTTCAAGAAGTCCGTGCCGCAGTGCGCTCCAGTCGGCGTCCCAAGCTGCGCTCATCGCATCGGGCAGTCTATCCAGCGCCTGGATCATTGAACTGTCGTTCTTCCAGTAGGCTGCGAGCTGCAGCAAAGCCGAAAGTGAGGCCAGATATGTTTTTGTAGCCGCTACGCTCTTTTCGACTCCGGCCTGCATTGGGATCACGGCGTCGGCCAACTCGGCCAGAGGTGAGTCCTCGTGGTTGACCAGAGCCAGGACGCGTGCTCCGCCTTCTTTCGCAGAGCGGGCGTTTTCCAGAATGTCCGGGCTCTGCCCCGACTGCGAAATGGCTATGAACAACGCACCTTCCATATTGCGACGGCTCTGGTACACCGACGCGATGGCAGGAGGAACTGGCGCGGCTACCAGGCCCAGTTCGCCTCCCAACAGGTACCTTGCGTAGGTGGCCGCATTGGAAGAGCTGCCGCGGCCACAGGTAAGCACGTAGCGGGGCGGAGCTTTCCGTAGATCGGCCGCCAGCGACTGCAAGTTGGACGCGTTTCTCTCCAATTGCTCTGCAATCACTCTTGGAGCTGCAGCTGCTTCCGCGTACATCAGCGATTTTTCGGCACCCTCGGGCGGCGGCGGCGGCGGCGGCGATAGCGAAGCGGTGAGATTGGTGTCCAACGACTTGTCCATAAGTTCAGCCCCGGGCGTGTGAGGCGGGATGGGCGGGCAAAGGGAAGGCCGGGGATTTTACAGAGTGTGACGGAGAGCAGGGTGACTTGAAGATGTCGGGGAGCGATCGCCATGCCATCATCGGCGCGGTCCAGGACTTCGGATAGTGCTTTGCGTGTGTTGTTGATCGCCTATGAATTCCCTCCCAGCCCATCGCCCCAGTCGCTGCGCTGGGCGCACCTGGTGCGCGAATTGCTTGAGCTGGGCGCGGAAGTCCATGTATTGACGGCCGAGAACTGGTGGCCACCGACTTCGACACAGCCGCCCCCCGGTGCCATCGTGCACCGAGCATGGCCCGGGGGTGTGGCCGGGATTATTGCTTTGTCCAGGCGTTGGCGGCGGCTGAGCGGAAGATCGGAAAGCGAGGCCGCAGCTACCGACGCCACAGACGCCAAGCCGCGCGAAGCGGGCGGCCCCACTAGGCCCGCGAGAGTTGTTCCCGGCTCCGTTGCACCGGGAGCTACGCTGAACTGGAAAGGGCGTGCCGTGGATCGGTTCAATAAGCTGATCCGGCGTTTCACCTTTCCGGACGAGCGGGGCCGCTGGGAGCCATTCGCACGTCGGGAGCTGGAAAAGCTGTTGGACAGCCTGCAGCCCGATGTGGTGATCAGCTCGCACGAACCGGCCACGTCGCTCCGGTTGGGCCGGGTGGCGAAGGAGCGGGGCTTTCCGTGGGTGGTGGACCTTGGCGATCCGGTGCTCTCCTTCTACACGCCGGAGCGTTGGCGGAAGGACTCCTTTGATGTAGAGAGTTGGACCTGCGCCCATGCTGACCGTGTCACGGTCACCACGGAGGCCGCGAGGGCCCTGCTGGCCGATCGTCACGGGGTGCCGGAATCCCGGTTCGAAGTGCTGACCCAGGGATACGATGGTGCGCAAGTGCCCGAGTCGGCCGCGTTCGAATTCGAGCCCGACCGTCTGGAACTGTTGTACACCGGCAGTTTCTACCAGTTCCGCGAACCACGCTCGCTGGTGGATGCTGTGCTTGCCAGCCCCGGGGCCCGATTGAACATCGCGACCAGCCGGGCCCCGGAGTGGCTGCTGCCGCTGCTGGACTCCCACCCGGAGCAACTTCGTCTACTGGGTTTTGTCCCGCATGCGCAGGCGGTGACCCTGCAGCGCTCCGCGGACGTGCTCGTGAATATTGCCAACGACGACCCGGTGCATGTGCCCGGCAAGGTGTACGAGTATCTGGGCGCCGGCCGGCCGATCCTGCATCTGGGCGACAACGAGGAAGACGTGGCCGCGCGCCTGGTGCGGGGTCATCGTCGCGGGCTGGTGAGCGGCAACGGTGCCGGGGCGATTTCGGAAGCCCTGACGCGGCTGGTGGAAATCAAGCGGTCGGGCGAATGGACCACGCATTTCAACCTGGACCAGTCCGGCGTTGAGCAATACCAGTGGCAGTCCATTGGGCACCGACTGCACGCTATCCTCCAGCAGGTTGTCGCCCAAGCGTAGGAGCGCGCCACGCGCGCGAAGCCGCGTGACGCTTGTCATCGCGGTGATGCTTCGGATACGACTGCGGTGACCGAAGCCATTCCGCGAAACACGATTCACGCGGCTTCGCGCGCATGGCGCGCTCCTACTGTCCCTTTGTCCGATAGCCGACATCGGCGCCCGCGCTACACTTGTGGGCAGGCAATTCTCCGAGGACTGCACGATGGTTGAGGCGACAGCCGTGGCCGGTGACACCGCCGCCGCGAAGGGCAACCCCAGGGACAAGGTGTTCCCGGACGCAAAGACGGCGTTGGCCGACGTGGTAGCCGATGGGCAGACGCTGGCGGTCGGCGGATTCGGGCTCTGCGGCATTCCCGAGGCGCTGATCGCCGCGTTGCGTGATTCGGGTGTGAAGGACCTGACCGCAATTTCCAACAACGCCGGCGTGGACGGCTTCGGCCTCGGCCAGCTGCTGGAAACGCGGCAGATCAAAAAGATGATCTCGTCCTACGTGGGCGAGAACAAGGAGTTCGAGCGCCAGTTCCTGGGCGGTGAGCTCGAGCTTGAGTTCAACCCGCAGGGCACCCTGGCCGAGCGCCTGCGCGCCGGCGGCGCGGGCATCCCGGCCTTCTTTACCGCCACCGGCTACGGCACCGTGGTGGCCGAGGGCAAGGAAACCCGCGAGTTCGACGGCCAGCACTACGTGCTGGAAACCGCACTTACCGCCGATATCGCGCTGGTCAAGGCGTGGAAGGCCGACCGCTCCGGCAACCTGGTGTTCCGCAAGACCGCACGCAACTTCAATCCGGCCTGTGCGATGGCTGGCAAGGTCTGCGTGGTCGAGGTGGAAGAGATCGTGGAGACCGGAGAGCTCGACCCGGATCACGTGCACCTGCCCGGCATCTTCGTGGACCGCATCGTCCACAACCCCACCCCCGAAAAGCGGATCGAGCAGCGCACCGTGCGCGCCGACTGAGGAGAACGACATGGCCTGGACCCGTGACCAGATGGCGCAGCGCGCCGCACAGGAACTCACCGACGGTGCCTACGTGAACCTCGGCATCGGCCTGCCCACCATGGTGGCCAACCACATCCCCGAAGGGGTCGACGTGTGGCTGCAGTCGGAAAACGGCCTGCTCGGCATCGGCCCGTTCCCGACCGAGGACGAGGTCGACGCCGACCTGATCAACGCCGGCAAGCAGACCGTCACCGCACGTCAGGGTGCCAGCTACTTCGGCAGCCACGATTCGTTCGGCATGATCCGCGGCGGCCACATCGACCTGGCGATCCTGGGCGCGATGCAGGTGACCGACAAGGGCGACCTGGCCAACTGGATGGTGCCCGGCAAGATGGTCAAGGGCATGGGCGGCGCCATGGACCTGGTGGCCGGAGTCAAGCGCGTCGTCGTGCTGATGGAGCACGTGGCAAAGGATGGCAGTCACAAGATCCTGCCGCAATGCACCTTGCCGCTGACCGGCGTGGGCGTGGTGAGCCGCATCATCACCGACCTGGGCGTGCTGGACGTGACCGAAGACGGCCTGAAACTGGTCGAGCTCGCCCCCGGCGTCACCGAAGACGAGCTGCGCGAAAAAACCGGCGTGCCCTTCGCCGAAGCCTGATCCAAAGCACATTGTTTTGTAGGAGCGCGCCATGCGCGCGAAACCGCGTGACACCTGGCAGTGCGGTGTAGCTTCGGTAACGACGATTTCACCGATACTCCTCTCCAGCGACACGATTCACGCGGCTTCGCGCGCATGGCGCGCTCCTACAGTGGGCGCCGTAATACTGCTGACTCGGTGCTTGCGTTAGGATTCCGGCCGGACGATCCGGGAATGGTGATTTATGAGGGTGGCGGTATTCGGCACCGGCTACGTCGGCTTGGTGACAGGAACCTGCCTGGCCGAGATCGGCCATGAAGTGACCTGCGTGGACGTGGATGCGGACAAGATCGACGGCCTTCGCCGCGGGATCATCCCCATTTACGAACCCGGCCTGGCGCCAATGGTCGAGAGCAACCATGCCGCCGGCAGGTTGCAGTTCACCACGGACGCGGCCAGCGCCGTGGCCTCGAAAGAGATCATCTTCATCGCGGTGGGCACGCCGCCGGATGAGGACGGCAGCGCCGACCTGAAGCACGTGATGGAAGCTGCCCGCGCCATCGGTCGCGGCCTGCAGGGCAGCGCCATCGTGGTCAACAAGTCCACCGTACCGGTCGGCACCGCGCGCCTTGTGCGCGATGCGATTGCACAGGAGTTGGAGCAGCGCGGCGTCGATGTGGAGTTCGATGTCGTCTCCAACCCCGAGTTCCTCAAGGAGGGTGCGGCCATCGCGGATTGCATGCACCCGGACCGGATCGTGATCGGTTCGGAAAACCCCGATTCCGTGGAAACCCTGCGCAGGCTCTATGGCCCGTTCGTGCGCAACCACGAGCGCTTCGTGGTGATGGACGTGGCCTCGGCCGAGCTGACCAAGTACGCGGCCAATGCCATGCTGGCCACCAGGATCAGTTTCATGAATGAGATCGCCAACGTGGCCGAGCGGGTGGGCGCGGATGTGGAGGCGGTACGGCAGGGGATCGGATCGGACCCGCGCATCGGCTGGCACTTCATCTATCCGGGGGCCGGCTATGGCGGCTCGTGCTTTCCCAAGGATGTACAGGCGCTGGCGCGCACCGCGGCCCAACACGGATATGAGCCGGCGCTGCTCAATGCGGTGGAGGCGGTGAACGAGCGCCAGAAGGGGCGGTTGTTTGCCCACATCCGCGAGTTCTATGGCGAGCGGCTTGCCGGGCGGACGATTGCGGTCTGGGGCTTGGCCTTCAAGGCCAACACCGATGACGTCCGCGCTGCATCCAGCCGCAGCCTGATTGAGGCACTGTGGGAGGCTGGGGTAACCGTGCGCGCGTATGACCCGCAGGCGCGGGAGCAGATGCGCCGGGTGTACGGCGAGCGCGATGACCTGGTGCTGTGCGAGTCGGCCGATGACGCGGTCGAGGGCGCCGATGCGCTGGCGGTGATGACCGAATGGCGCGAGTTCCGCAGCCCGGATTTCGCCGCTTTGCGCAGCTCGCTGCGCGACGCGGTGATCTTTGACGGCCGCAACATCTACCCCCCCGAAGACGTGGAAGCGGCCGGTATCCGCTACTACGGCATCGGCCGCGGGCGCTCCGTCCGCCGCTGACGATCCAGATGATCCGCAATCTCCACAAGAACCTCGGCATTCCCGCCGAAAGCCTGATCGGAATCGCCTAATCCCACGGGTCAATGCACTCGGGGCTGACGTGGAAGAACGGGCAGGATCCCGCGTTGCCATCGTCTGGCAGAACGAAGTGCAGGTGTTCCACCGGCCCCATCCGCGTCCGGAGACGGACAAGGGAGCCGTTGCGAGTGTCAAGAAGTGGCTGCAATCCCTCAGGCCTCCCTGGATACGTTCATGGAGGTTTGCAGGGAGCGCGGCATTGACCCGATCCGCAAGTTCTCCGGCAAGTTCCAGGTCAGGCTCGATGAAAGCCTGCACGCCGAGGCCGTGACGGCTGCGGCAGCCAGAGGCAAGAGCCTGAACCAGTTCGTGGCTGAGGCGATCAAGCGGGAGGCGGCCAGCGGTTAGCATCCAATGGCAACCCGTGGAGGCTCGAGTCTTCTCCTGCACCACGGGTCAATTTTTGGACTAATCCCATAGTTCGCGCGGAAAGTGCGGTGATAGCCGCTCCGCACGAACTTCGAAGACCACGCTGTCCGTCCAGACCTGTCCATTGCGATCGGTGGAAGTCACGGTCAGCACATGCACGCCTTCGGCCAGATCGTCCATCAGACGGGTGCGCCACAAGTGATGATTCCGATCGGGCAATCGCTCGCCATACGGCTGTGGCGACGTCACACGGCCTGTAACGTTGCCTTTTCCTCGCACATGGCCCTGCGTGAGATTCTCGCCTGAGCGACTCTCGTAGGCCCAACGGCCGACCGTGGCATGGCGCTGGGCAGCAAACGGATCAACGTATTCGATCCCGGTATTGAGTGCCTCTCCTGCACCCTGCTGTGTGCGTTCGAGTAAAAACTTCGAGCCACTATTGATAGCCGCCTCGACGCGCGAGCTGGCTGAGCCTTGCCAGAAATTGACCGTGACATAGACGCCCTCCTTCAGATCCTGCGGAGTGAATACGTGCGTGTCCGCCAGATCGTTGGTCGTTACCGGTGGTGTCGGATCACGATCCGCTGCCGGCTGCTGCAGCCAGGCATTCAGGGCCTCGTGCCAATCACGGAAGGTCGGCGTGTTGAAATCCACCCATTGCCCACGATCGCCCAGACGGGTGCCAAAAAACCTCTCGCGGTAGCCGGATCCATCGAACTCGATCATCAGCAGGCCCTTCGGTTCCCCCGAGATGGTCAGGGACTGCGGATCGCCGTCAACATTGAAGTCACCGCCCCACCAGCGGCCTGAAGCAGCACCGGCAACGATGTGGCGAAACGGCAGTGGCCCGACTCCAACCAGCCCGAAGCTCTCGTAATGTTCGCCGGGATCGAAGTTCTCCAGCGTGTGTGTATGCCCTCCCAGTGCCAACGCCGGGCGCCCCTCAACCAGTTTGTGCAAGGCAGCAGCATTGAGTGTGTGTTGCAATTCACTGGTTGCATGGAAGTTGAGCAAGGGCGCATGCATCGCCAGGACAACAAGCCTGTCTTCCGGCACCTGCTTCAACAGGTTCTCCAGCCAGGTCAACTGGATCTGGGTGATGTAGTGGGTGTATTCGAAGTGCTGCTCGCACCGCTCCAGCACTGACGGTCGCGCAACCTCCTGCCCATGTTTGCCACAGGGCTTGGTAAAGATATTGTCCAGCCCCACAAACAGCACATCTCCCTGCTCAAAGGCGTAGTAGGCCGGCCCCCACACTCGCCTCCAGGTATCCAGCGAGTCGGCATCGCTCTCCACGTCGAAGTCAACGTCATGGTTGCCGGCAACCGCCCACTGCGGCACCCCGACTGTCGAACCAAGCTCGAATACCCGCTCCAGCATGCCAAGGTCGTCGCCAACCACGTCGCCCAGGTAGAGCATGCAATCCCTGTCCTCCAGGCCTGCGGCCAGAAGATCGGCAATGGCGCTGTCGCGGAACTGGCCCGCCTCGACGTTGTTATAGGCTTGGCTGTCACCAATGATGGCGCATGTAAAGGCCTGGTCATCACGAGGGGCGCGACGCAAGGGGAAATTGACCGCTTCGGGCGCTGGTCCGGTGTCCGGCAGACCTCCATAACGTTGATTTCCGGTACTCCCGCCGGGCTTGTGCGTATAGGAAAACTGCGGAACGTTGCGTGTGTCCACCGGCACCTTCCAGCCTGAGGGCTGGATGACGAACACATCCATATCCGGCCGTACCGCCACTGCATATTCACCCTTTGAATCCGTGCGGACTACGTCCAGCCCATTGGAGACCAGAACCCCGGCAACACCCGCCTCTTCCGGCTGGCGCTTGCCATCGCCATTGATGTCCTCGAACACCACGCCACCGATGGTCGGCCCGTCAACGCCGCGTACTACTTCCGGTCCGGCGTTCCAGCTCTCCGCCCAACTGGCCGGAGCCAGGACCAATAACCCAAAAGCCAACATGAATTGCTTGCTACGCATTGATCGAACAACCCCCGATGGATGTGTGTCCATGATTCGAAACGTGCCCATCAGAAGGTCGCCTTTGCGGTGAGATAGAAATAGCGACCGACCTGATCGTAGATGCTGGTGTCGCGGTAGACGGTTGGTTTGTACGGTGCTTGACGGTCAAACAGGTTCTGCACGCCGAAACCGATCCGGTACCGCTCCGAGAAGTCGTATCCGACGGCAAGATCGTGGTAAGTGGTCGAACCGACGCGGTTGCCGTCGGGATACGCTTCGTCCGAATCGGTGTTCAGGTCGAACGCCGCGCTGCCGTGGTAGCGCGTGTCCAGCGAGACGTTGAACGCGTCGACCTGATAGTTCAGCGTCAGCGTGGCGCGGTAGTCCGGGTTCTGCCAGCCGCCTGCGTACTCGACGTCTCCCGACGAAATGCCGGGCGTGGTTTCAGTCACCATGTCCAGCAGGCGCGTGGCCTTGAGCGCCGCCCCGAACTGGCCATGCTTCGTCGTGTGGACATAGTTGACACCGAGGTCAACGCCCTTGGCGTACATGCGCGCGGCGTTGAGCTGGTTGGAGCGCACTGCGGTGGCTTCGTGGGTGACCGGGTCGCGATCGATCCGGGCGCAATAGGGGTTGTCGATGGTCGGCGCGTCCACGCAGAGCCTCATCAGCGTTGCGTAGCCGAACTGGGTGATGACGTTGCCGATGTCGATGTCCCAATAGTCCACTGTCAGGTCGAAACCAGGCAGGAACCGCGGTTGCCACACCATGCCGAAAGTGAGGCTGTCCGAGGTTTCCGGCTCCAGGTCCGGGTTGCCACCGGTGGTGACCGCGGGTCCGATCTTGTAATCGACCAGCGGCTGGGTGATGCCCAGCGCCAGGCAGTTGGCAGCACGCTGCTCGGTGGCGAAGTACGACGCCACTTCGCAGGGGTCGTCGATTGAGCCGGTCAAGGAGTCGACACGCGGTTCGTAGAGTTCGCCGAAGTTGGGCGTGCGTACGCTGCGCGAACTCACTCCGCGGAAAGCGAGGCCTTCAACCGGCTCCCAGATCAAGCCGATCTTCCAGGCATCGGTGCCGCCGACGGTGCTGTAATCGGAGTAGCGGTATGCCGCCTCGAGATCCAGGCGCTTGGCGAACGACCGGTCTGCGAACACCGGCACCAGGACCTCGGCGTAAATCTCCGACACGTCGAAGTCGACGTCCAGCTCGGGATGAGACGCCGCGCCGCCGCCGTAGACGAGCTCCCCCGCAAGCGCGAGCGGGTCGTCCCGGGTCTCCAGGGTTTCCCGTCGATGCTCCACGCCCACGGCGAAGTTGATATCGCCCGCCGGCAGCGCCATGAGCGGGCCATTGATCTCGGCGCCGAAAATCTGCTGGCCGGTACGACGCTCCTCGTTGCGATCGGCCAGCACGTAGTCCATCACCTCCCTGCCCGGGGCGTCCATGCTGAAGATGTTGAACGGAACGCAGCCGTCCACGCGCGCGGCCGGGTCGCGGCACACGGTCTGGCCGGTCACCGGATCGGTGATGGCGTCGCGCGCGGCGATCCAGTGGGACTTCCAGGGGAGGTTGCGGCCCGTGTAATCGTCGGTCATCCCGCCGACCTGGGCGAAGGCGGACCAGCCGATGTAGTCGGTGACCTGTCCCTCAACCTCGGCACCCACGGTGAAGGTCTTGCGGTGGTGATCCTCTTCCCGGAGGGGGAAGTTGCCGAAGGTCCGGTCGATGTGGAGCTGGTCCAGGCCATTGCCCTCCATGTACTGGCGCACGGATTCGGGCAGATAGGGATTGTCCAGATAGGCCGACGAGCCGCGCGGGCTGGTGCCGTTGCCGGAAAAGTACGTCGTGCGGCTGTCGTCGCGCCAGTAGTTGTTCGCACCCCTGTAGCGCTGGTCGGCGTATGAAAAATAGCCGCTGACCGTCGTGTCCTCGCTGATGTCGAACTCGGCCCGCCCCATCAGTGATAGCGCCTGGTTCGATGCGCGGAACTGCCTGGTGTCTTCAAGGTGGCGACCGTCGCCACCGTTGCAGACCGAGTACTGGCCCAGATCGGTCATGACGCCGCACCTGCCTTCGCGCAGACCCGCGTCCTCGATGTACCAGCGCGTGTCGTTGTGCCAGAAGGTCGGCGTGTAGTCGTAGTACATCTGCCGCGTCTGCGGGTTGATGATGCGATCCGGGATGCCGTCGTTGATGCCGGTGTTTTCCAGGTTGGCACGGTAGGTCAGGTAGTTGTCCAGGCCGAAGCGGTCCGCGTAGACGAGCGGATCGCTCTTCGACCAGCTGCCACCGATGACAAAGCGGCCGCGATCGCCAGCGAAGCGGCCACCCGTCGTCACCGACGCCAGGTGCTCGCTTGCATCGCCCTCCTCGGAAACGCCGGTAGTCGCGGACAGCTGCACGCCGTCGAACTCGCGCTTGGTGATGACGTTCACCGCGCCTGTCACTGCATCGGCGCCGTAGATCGCCGCCGCTCCGCCCGTCACCACTTCGATGCGGTCAACCATTCCGATCGGGATCATGCCCAGGTCGACGGCGGAAGAGCGCGCCGAGCCCGAGACGCGGCGCCGCCCGTCGATCAGCGTCAAGCTGCGATTGGTGCCGAGGTTGCGGAGGTTGACCGCCGCGATGCCTGCATCCCAGCCCGTCGTGCTGCTGCTCAGGTTCTGGCCCACGCCCAGCGCCGGATCGCGCGAGAGCGCGTCGTAGACACTCGTCCGGCCATGTTCCAGGGCAGTGTCCATCGTGGTCACACTGACCGGCATCGGGTTGACCAGCTCGGGGCGAGCGATGCGCGAACCGGTCACGACGACCGTGTCCAGTTCCGCTGCGCCCTGTGGCTCGGACGCACTGTCACGCCGACGCAGCAGGTAGGCACCGGTCTCATCGATCGACACTTCGATGTCCGTGTCCTGGAGCAACTCCTGCAGCGCCAGCTGCACGCTCATCTCTCCGCTTACCGCGGACGTCCGGATGCCGCTCAGGTCGTCGCCAACAGCGATGATCTGTACGCCGGCCTGCTTGGCAAGCTCGGGGATTGCGGTCGTGGCGGCTTGCGCCGGCACCTCGAACGTGCGCGATTGCGCGAAGGCGGGCGTGCTCAAAGTCAGCACGGCCACAACGGCGGCCGACAGCAGTTTTTTCCGGATCATTGGGGTTCAAGCCTCGAGTTTCCCGCGCGTTCGGCGCGGCATCGATATATATGGATGCCCGGGGCCGCCCCCGCCCCCCTCTGTCAAAAAAATTTAATCTTTGGGGCGGATCACGACGCGGTCTTCCGAGTGCTCCACCCGCGCGTCGAGCAGCGTTGCGGTGGCGCGCGCAAAGCCCTTCGGGTTGTTCGCCGCGTACCACCCGATCACCTGCCGATTGGCCAGAGACGGGTCCGGTATGAGCACCTGGGTGTCGCTGTAGCGGGCGAACACCTTGACGGCGTCGGCGAGGGTTTCGCCGTGGAAGGCGACGTGGCCGCCTCGCCACGCGAGTTGTCGCTCTATCTCGTCCGACGACAGCTGCGACGACTGCAGCGCCTCACGCCCGGGAGCGGGGAGCACGAGGCGCTGGCTGGACGAGACGAGTGCCCGGGGGACATCCGTCGCTCCCAGGAACTCCACCTCTCCGGTCTTGACTGTGACCTGTTCCGGCAGGCCGTCGAGCTTGCTGACGCTGAAGCCCGCCTGGGTTGCCTGCAGGCGCTTTCCAGATACTTCAATGATCACCGGGTCAGTGCCGTTGGGTAGCGTCTGGATGAAGATGTTTCCTTGCAGCAACCTGATCCGTGCGCCGTCGTCGTAGACCTTGATGCGGGTGTCGGTATCGAGCGTCACGGTGGAGCCGTCGGCAAACGGCAGCGTTCGGGTTTCACCTTTTACCGTCGCATAGGCCTGCGGCACATCGACCAGAAACACGACGAACGCAGCCACAAGCACGCTGGCCGCTACAGCCGGAACCAGCCGCATCCAGCCCGATCGGCGGCGGAGAGGATGGCGCGATGGGGCGGGCAGCAGTTGCAGGCACGCCGGAGCCTCCAACTCCGGCTCCACCTGGCGGCATTGCACCATCAGGGCCTGCGCTCGCACCAGCGCGCCCTGGCGGCGGATGTCGGCCTCCAGCCAGCTGCACAGCTCCATTTCTTCTTCGGCGTCCAGCGGAGCACGGTCCAGCCGCGCCGCCCACGCGGCAGCAGATTGGTCAATGCTCGTCGCGGTCTCGCGGATGTCCATCCCGATGCTTGTCGTCCCTCTACGATTGGATAGAGCCGCGAGCGGGGCGATTACCCCCCTTCCCTCGCCAGCCATTCACTCATCCAGCGGATCCCGCGGGCAATGAGCTTTTCGACCGCCTTTTCCGTGATCCCCATGCGTCTTGCGATCTCGCGCTGTGGCACGTCGTGGACACGTCGCAGGGAGTATGCCTCACGGGTCCGGTTCGGCATGGATTCGATTACCTGGTCCACGGCGCTGAGCAAGTCGCGTTGCTCGGCTGTCTCCTCCGGCGTGGGAAGGTCGTCGGCGAACTCGATCGGCCCGAGACTCTCAATCGCCAGGATCGGCACGATCCGCGCACGACGGATGTCCCGCAGGATCAGCGAATGAGCGGTCTGGTAGAGATAGGCACGCGGATTGATGATGTCATTGACCTGCTGCCGTGCGGCCAACAGGGCATAGCTCTCTTGCAAGATGTCATCAACCTCCAGGCCCACGGATGTGCATCGGCGCCAAAGCCACCGACGCAGGCCTGGCTCATGCGGCAGGATCTGCTCCGCAAACCACGCGGCGCGCGAGCGGTCTGACAGGGGCGAACGCGCCGCGCCCTTCCGATCCGGCCCAAGAGTCACCACACCCCCTACGTAGAACTACCACGCTCAGTTTGCCGGCGGCGTATTTCACCTCCGTGACCGCGCGGCTCCGCATTCGGGGTCGGCGTAGCCGCGCTCTGCCTTTTCAAGGCGCGCCGTTTCGAGTTGGATGCCCTGGTGTCGCGCTTGTTGGCCGCCGCCGCTCGCGCGAAAGCCTGATCGGAATCGCCTAATCCAGCTCGTCGATGTCTCCCGTTGACGGTGGCCGAAGCCACTCCGGGAACCATGATTCACGCGGCTTCGCGCGTAAGACGCGCTCCTACAAATGGGATCTCTGCAGGTCCGTGATGATTTCGGCGAGGCCCTGGCGCCAGTCCGGCAGGGTGATGCCGAAATCACGGGCGAACCTGCTGGTGTCCAGGCGCGAGCTGGCCGGGCGACGGGCGGGAGAAGGGTAGGCAGAGGTTGGGACGGGTACCAGGCGGGGGGCGCTTTCGATCAGTCCTGCCCGCTGCGCCTCGGCAAATATCGCTTCTGCAAATCCATGCCAGGAGGTTTCACCGCCGGCGGCCACATGCCAGGTACCACCGCCCGAGGGGGCCTGGGCTTGCGTGTGGCTTCTGTCTGTTCCGCTCATTTTGCTCACCACGGCAATGCTCTCCGCAGTTGCATCCGCAATCCAGTGCGCCGGGGTAGGGGCGCCCACTTGGTCGTCTACCACCCGCAGTTCATCGCGCTCGCCTGCCAGCCGCAGCATGGTGCGGAGGAAGTTTTGTCCGTGTGCGGCGTACACCCAGGAAATGCGAAAGATCAGGTGTTGGCATCCACTGGCGCGGATGGCCTGTTCGCCGGCGAGCTTGCTGGCGCCGTAGACATTGAGCGGGCCGGTAGGTTCGTCTTCGCGCTGCGGGCGCGGGGTGTCACCCGGGAACACGTAGTCGGTGGAATAGTGGACCAGCTGCGTGCCCCGTTCCGCGCAGGCCCTGGCAAGCGCGCCAACGGCTTCGGCGTTGATGAGGAAGGCCGCGTCGTGCTCGGTCTCGGCCCGGTCCACCGCGGTGTAGGCGGCAGCGTTGATCACCACGTCGGGAGCCGTTCGCTCGATCAGCGCGGCCAGCCCGTCCGGGCGGCTAAGGTCCGCGATCTCACAAGCACTACCGTCCGCCAGCCGTCCATCGCGCGTGGCACAGACCAGTTCGCCAGCATCCTGCAATGGACTGTGCAGGGCATGCCCCAGCTGACCATTCGTCCCTAGCAGCAGGATCCGCATCAATCGTGGCTGTCCCCGAACAATGGAAGACGTTCCGGCGCGAGCTCAGCCAACCGAGGCGCGGCGGCGTCCTTGGCAGACAAATGTGGATTCGCCACCGGCCAGTCGATGGCCAGTTCCGAGTCGTTCCATGCAAGGGCAGCGTCAGCTTTGGCGTCGTAGGCTGCTGTGCAAAGGTAGGACACTACGGACGGTCCACTAAGGACAACGAACCCGTGCGCGAAGCCGGGCGGAACCCAAATCTGGCGGCGGTTGTCGGCCGAAAGTACGGCCGCCGTCCAATGTCCAAAATGCGGCGATCCGCGGCGGATATCGACTGCCACGTCGTACACCTCACCTTCCAGCACACTGACCAATTTGCCTTGCGGGTTCGGCCACTGGTAATGCAGGCCGCGAAGTACGTTTGTTTTGGAATGCGAGAGATTCGCCTGCACGAAGTCCGGGCCGACCCCGAGTTCGGAGTAGCGCTCGCGGTGCCAAGACTCCATGAACCAGCCGCGCTCATCACCAAACTGTCTTGGCTCGAGGATCAGGCAGTCCGGCAGGCCGGTCCTGGTGACCCTCATCCGCGTCGTCCCCGGCGGAGTAGCGACTCAAGGTAATGTCCGTATCCGTTCTTGCCAAGAGGCTGGGCAAGGCGGAGGAGCTGGTCGTCGTCGATCCAGCCGCTAAGCCACGCGATTTCCTCAGGACAACAAACCTGCAGCCCTTGCCGGGTCTGGATGGTCTCAATGAATGATGCGGCTTGCAGCAGGGATTCATGAGTGCCGGTATCCAGCCAGGCTGAGCCGCGGCTCAGGGTTTGCAGGTGCAGCGCGCTATCCGCGAGATAAAGGCGATTGAGGTCGGTGATCTCGAGCTCACCGCGTGCCGAAGGCTTCAATGAAGCTGCGCGGTCACTTACTGTTCCGTCATAGAAGTACAGACCCGTCACTGCGTAATTCGAACGTGGGTTCGCAGGTTTCTCCTCGATGTCGACGACGTTTCCGGCGGAATCCAGTTCCGCTACGCCATAGCGCTCGGGGTCACTGACGTAATAGCCGAACACGGTTGCACCCTCGGTACGCGCGTCAGCATGACGAAGAGTCTCAGTCAATCCGTGTCCATAGAAAATGTTGTCGCCCAGCACCAGACAACTCGGCTGACCATTGATGAAATCACGACCGATGGTGAAGGCCTGTGCCAGCCCGTCTGGGCTGGGCTGTGCCGCGTACTGGATATCCAGGCCCCACTGCGACCCATCGCCCAGCAGCTGCTGGAACAGCGTCTGCTCATGCGGAGTGTTGATGATCAGGATTTCCCGGATGCCCGCCAGCATCAGCACGCCCAGCGGGTAGTAGATCATCGGCTTGTCGTACACCGGCAGCAGCTGCTTGCTGATAGCCCGGGTGATCGGATACAGCCGGGTGCCGGAGCCGCCGGCCAGGATGATTCCCTTGCGTGCCATGGTCAGGCCTCCTGTCCGAGTCGCTCGAGGCGGTAGGCGCCGTCGAGGATGCGCTGCGTCCATCCTCCGCTGGCAAGGTACCAGTCGACGGTCGTGGCGATGCCGTCTTCGAAGCCCATCGCAGGGGTCCAGCCCAGTTCATCGCGGATCTTGCTGGCGTCGATCGCGTATCGCCGGTCATGCCCGGGCCGATCGCGGACAAATGTGATCTGGCTGGCACGCGGCTTGCCGTCGTCGCGCGGGCGGCGCTCGTCCAGCAGCCGGCAGATCGTTTCAACTACCTCGATGTTCTGGCGTTCGGCGTTGCCGCCGACGTTATAAACCTCACCGACCCGGCCAGCTTCAAGCACGCGGGCAATGGCACTGCAGTGGTCCTTCACGAACAGCCAGTCGCGTACGTTCTTCCCGTCCCCATAGATCGGCAGCGGCTCGCCGGCGACGGCCTTGGCGATCACCAGCGGGATGAGCTTCTCCGGGAACTGGTAAGGCCCATAGTTGTTGGAGCAGTTGGTGGTCAGTACCGGTAGTCCATACGTGTGGTGGAAGGCGCGGACCAGATGGTCGGATGCGGCCTTCGATGCAGAGTACGGCGAGTTCGGCTGGTAAGGCGTGGTCTCAGTGAACAGGCCGGTTTCGCCCAACGAGCCGTAGACCTCATCGGTGGAAACATGCAGGAAGCGGAATGTGCTTTTTGAGTTTTTTGGAAGGTCGCGCCAATAGTCGCGTGCACATTCCAACAGGGCCAGCGTGCCAACCACGTTGGTCTGGATGAACTCAGCGGGACCATCGATCGAACGATCGACATGGCTTTCTGCGGCGAAGTTGATAAGGGCATCGGGCCGGTGCTCGGCGAGCAGGCTGGACACCAGCTTTCGGTCCCCGATGTCCCCCTGGACAAAGACGTGGTCTGGGTTACCTTCCAGCGGCTGCAGCGTGTCCAAATTGCCCGCATAAGTCAGCAGGTCCAGGTTCACCACTCGCACACCTGCAGCCACCGCGTCCAATACGAAGTTTGCGCCGATGAAGCCGGCGCCGCCGGTCACCAGCCAGGTTTTTCTGTTCATTTGGTCCTGTGCCTCTTGTAAGCGCGTACGACGCGCTCCTACAGGTTCTGGTAGTTGGGCCCCGCGCCGCCTTCCGGCGTGACCCAGGTGATGATCTCGTAGGGATCCTTGATGTCGCAGGTCTTGCAGTGCACGCAGTTGGCGGCGTTGATCTGCAGGCGCTTGCCGTGCTTTGCCTCGGCGTCCTCGACGATCTCGTAGACGCTGGCGGGGCAGAAGCGGGTGCAGGGGTTGTTGTACTCGGTCGCGCAGCGGGTAACGCAGATTTCCGGGTCGTGCACGATCAGGTGCACGGGCTGATCTTCGTCGTGGTCGGTGGCGGCGAAGTACACGCCGGCCAGGCGGTCGCGCGGGGCGAGCTCGCGCTGCACCAGCCAGTGGCGGTCTGGCGCCTCGTACTCGGCGACTTTCTCCAGAGACGACCAGTCCGGCGTCACCTTCATCGTCCACGGTGAAAGTCCGCCGGTCGCGGTTTCCCAGGCGGCGTTGGCCAGGCCCAGCCACATGCCCTTCTTGAAGCCGGGCTTGACGTTGCGGACCTTGCGCAGCTCCTTCATTGCCGCCGAGTCGCGCAGTTTGGCGTCGAAGCCTTCAGGCGCCAGCGCATTGCCGACCAGATGTTCGGCGGCCAGCATGCCGCTGCGAATCGCCTGGTGGGTGCCCTTGATCTTGGGCACGTTGAGCAGGCCGGCGGTGTCGCCGATCAACAACGCGCCGGGCATGTCCACCGTGGGCACCGACTGCCAGCCGCCCGTGGCGATAGCGCGCGCGCCGGCGGAAAGAATGCTGCCGCCTTCCAGCAGCGGCTTGACCATCGGGTGGTGCTTGAACTGCTGGAACGCCTCCCATGGCTTGTAGTTCGGATCCTTGTAGTCCAGCCCGGTGACATAGCCGATCGCTACCTGGTTGTTTTCCAGGTGGTAGATGAAGCTGCCGCCGTAGGTGTGGCTGTCGGCCGGCCAGCCGAGGGTATGCACGATCTTCCCCGGGGTGGTGCGGCCCTCCGGCAGCTGCCACAGTTCCTTGAGGCCGATCGAGTAGGCCTGCGGGTCGTGGCCTTCGTCCAGCTTGAACTGCTGCACCAGCCGCTTGGTCAGGTGTCCGCGCGCGCCCTCGGCCAGCACGGTCACCTTGGCGTGGATATCGATGCCCTGGGTGTAGCCGGGCTTGTGCGATCCGTCCTTGGCGATGCCCATGTCACCGATGCGCACGCCCAGCACCTTGCCGTCGGCATCGTGCAGGGTTTCGGCGGCGGCGAAGCCGGGGAACACGTCCACGCCCAGCGCCTCCGCCTGCGGCGCCAGCCACGCGCACATGGCGCCGAGCGAGACGATGAAGTTGCCGTGGTTGTTCATGCCCGGCGGGATGAAGGGCGCCTTGCGGCCGCCTTCCTTCGACAGCAGCCAGAACTCGTCTTCCTTCGCCGGCACGCAGACCGGCGGCGGGTTGTCGCGCCAGCCGGGCAGCAGGGCGTCCAGCGGCTCGGGTTCGATCACCGCGCCGGACAGGATATGCGCGCCGATGGTGCTGGATTTCTCGATCACGCAGACGTTGATCTCCGGATCCAGCTGCTTGAGCCGGATCGCGAACGCCAGCCCCGCGGGCCCGGCGCCCACGGTGACTACGTCATATTCCATCACGTCGCGTTCGGCGGCTTCTGCAGGCTGGTTCATGTTCTCTTCCCGGAATTCATCCGCCTGATTGTCGCGGGTTTGGCGCAGCCCCGGCAAATCCTCGTGTCACGCGATGCCGATCGTTCCATTGTAGGAGCGCGCCATGCGCGCGAAGCCGCGTGACGATTGGCGATGGCGTCCGTGGGTGTGTCGCGGCCGAAGCCCCCCGGCACAGATTGAATTCACGCGGCTTCGCGCGCGTGGCACGCTCCTACGGGGGGCCGGGCCGTTCCCGCAGGAATGGATCAAACCATCTCCAGCCAGCCGTGCTTGTCGGGGGTGGTGCCGTTGAACAGGCCGAAGAAAAGTTCCTGCAGGCGGCGCGTGACCGGGCCGGGCTTGCCGGCGCCCACCTGGCGCCCATCCACCGAGCGGATCGGGGTGATCTCGGCGGCGGTGCCGCACATGAACAGCTCATCGCACAGGTACAGGTACTCGCGCGGCAGGTCGCGCTCCACGACTTCGATGCCGTTGGCCCGGGCCAGGGTGATCAGCGAGTGCCGGGTCAGGCCGTTGAGCAGGGCCGCGCTGACCGGAGTGGTGTGCAGCGCACCGTCGAACACCAGGAACAGGTTCTCACCCGCGCCCTCGCTCAGCAGCCCGGTCGAGGCCAGGGCAATGCCTTCGCCAAAGCCCAGCCGCCGAGCTTCGCGGGCCACCAGCTGGCCGGAAAGATAGTTGCCGCCCGCCTTGGCGCCCGCGGGAATCGTGTTCGGCGCGAAGCGCTGCCAGCTGGAGACGCAGGCGTCGATGCCGGCCTCCAGCACGTCTTCACCGAGGTAGGCGCCCATCTGCCACGTGGCAACCGCAGCTTCAACCGGCGTGTCCGCGGACAGCCCGAACCCGCCCAGGCCGCGCCACGCCACTGGACGCAGATAGGCCGAGGTGAAGCCGTTGCGGGTGATCACCTCGCGACAGGCGGCATTGAACTCCTCCACTGTGTACGGGATATCGATTTCGTGGATCTTCGCCGACTGGAACAGCCGCCGGTTGTGGTCGGTCAGGCGGAAGATCGCCGGCCCGTTCGGCGTGTTGTAGCTGCGGATGCCTTCAAACACGGACGAGCCGTAATGCAGCGCGTGGGCCATCACGTGGGTGGTCGCTTCGGCCCAGCGCTTGATGCTGCCGTTGTGCCAGATCCATTCGGGGTATTGCATGGGCAATTCCGTCGTCAAAGGGAAGGCCCGCAGTTTGCCAGAACCCACCCCCACCCCCTGTAGGAGCGCGCCATGCGCGCGAAGCCGCGTGACACCTGGCGAAGCCGTGAGGCACCGGTTACGACGACCCATCCGAAGCTTTCCCGCGAAACACGATTCACGCGGTTTCGCGCGCATGGCGCGCTCCTACAGTGAGACCCACCAGCAGTCGAGGTGCTGGCGCAGGGTGAAGGTGGTTCGCAGCGGGACGGAGCTGTCGCCGGCCAGCTGGTGCACGCGCAGCGCCACGGGCGGCGCACGTACGGCCGGGGCGGGCGCGGCATTACGTACCTGCAGGGTGCTGGCGAAGGTGGCACTGATGCCGGGCTGCTGGGCGGCCACCACCGGTCTGGCGGCGCGTATGGCGACGATATCCACCACCGGGTTGCGGACAATCCGGTCCAGCTGGTCCATGAGCCCGTGGCCGCCGCGGGTTGAGGTGCCCGGCCAGTGGTACACGCCGGCCAGGCGGTTCACATCGCCGGCGTCGATGGCCGCGGTCATCTCACGGATCAGCTGGTGGATGCTGCGCGCGCAGCCGCGGTAGCGGTTCTGGCTGGCGGCGGCGCTGCGATCGCGTGGCAGGCGTTCCACGGCGCCCAGCTGGTTGCAGTCGCGATCGGTATAGATGGAGGTGCCATCGGGTGCGGTGCAGCGGTTGATCTGCGCCTGGGCCGGTCGCGGCAATGCCAGCGTGGCAACCGCGAGCAGGAGCAGCGTTGGGAGGCAGGCCCGGATCATCCGGCCAGACTACCGCGGGCGTCCTGCGCCGGGAAGCCAGGGCGCCCGGGCCAGCGATCAGAAGATACCGCCTGTAGGAGCGCGCCATGCGCGCGAAACCGCGTGAATCATGTTTCGCGGCACGGCGTCGGCCGGTTCGTCGTATCCGGGGCTGCGCGGCGGGGCCAGATGTCACGCGGCTTCGCGCGCGTGGCGCGCTCCTACAGTTGTCGACAGGTGTCAGGCGATCCCGACCCGCTGCAGCACGGTCTGCGTCGGCCTGGCCAGGTTGAGCGTGTAGAAATGCAGGCCGGGAGCGCCGCCGTCGATCAAGCGCTGGCACAGGGCCGCCACTACGTCAGCGCCGAAATCGCGGATCGAAGCGGCATCATCGGCGTAGGCGAGCATCTTCCGCGTGATCCAGCGCGGGATCTCGGCGCCGCAGGACTGCGAAAACCGCCGCAGCTGGGAGAAGTTCGAAATCGGCATGATCCCGGGGATGATCGGCACCTCGACCCCGGCATCGCGCGCTGCATCCACGAAGTGGAAATAGGCATCGGCGTTGTAGAAATACTGGGTGATGGCCGCATCCGCCCCCGCATCCACCTTGGCCTTGAAGTAGTGCAGGTCAGCCAAGGCGTCTTCCGCCTCCGGGTGGGTTTCCGGATAGCACCCCACTTCAATACGGAAGTGATCGCCCGCGGTCTCGCGGATGAACTCCACCAGCTCGGCGGCGTAGCGCATGTCGCCGATGCGGCCCATGCCGGAGGGCAGGTCGCCGCGCAGGGCCACCAGCCGGCGGCAGCCGATGGCCCGGTACAGGCGCAGCAGGTCGCGGATTTCCTCGCGGGTACCGCCCACGCACGACAGGTGCGGCGCCGCGTCCATGCCGTACTCCTGGTGCAGGTGGCGCACGGTCTCCGGCGTGTAGCGCAGGGTGGAGCCGCCGGCGCCGAAGGTGCAGGACACGTACTCGGGGCTGTGCGTTGTCAGCCTGCGCACGGTACGGCCAAGCTGGGCCTGCTGGTCTTCGTTCTTTGGCGGATAGAACTCGAAGCTGATCGGGGTCATTGCTTGCAGTCGCTCGGGTGACGCAAAATCATATCTCTTTATCGCGATGGATGTGAATGCTTTTGGGTGCCCCGGTAGGAGCGCGCCATGCGCGCGAAGCCGCGTGACGTTGATCCCCGCGGTGGGGCGCCGGATGTGTCGCTCCGACCGAAGCTCACCCGCGAGCCGCAATTCACGCGGCTTCGCGCGCATGGCGCGCTCCTACAACATTGGGGGGTCGCTAGACTGGGGGAATGACGATCATCCTGACTCCCTTCGCCCGCGCCCGCCTGTTTCCCGACCAGGGCCGTGGAAACACCATCCAGGACTGCACCCCGCAGGAGTTCCAGCAGCACCTCAACATGCAGCCGCCGCTGAAGGTGCTCGACGGCTATGCGCCGTTCTGCAAACTGCACGTGCATCGCAACTGGACATCCACCCGCTGCCTGACCGTGCCCATTACCGATGACAACCGGCACCTGCTGCGCTCGGCCTACGAGGCACGCTCGAAGGCCGAGCTGCCGGTGCTGGTGCGCTGGTTCGAAGGCGTGGAGCCGCCGGTGGCCGGTTACTTCGTGGTGATCCTCTACAGCGCGGAGCAGCTGGCCAAAGAAGGCGTGCCGATCGACGGCGAATGGGGCGTGGTGGGCTGCCTCTACACCGCCGATCCGGAAGAGATTCCGATGGCCCCGATCACCATGATGCGCAATGCGCTGGGCGTGGAAGAGGGTGGCTCCGGCGTGCCGATGGACCGGGGCGCTTACCGCCGGGCCGTCGACTTCTGGAACAACAACGCCAACTGGCGTCCCTGACTCCTCAGCCCTGACCCGGTAGGAGGGCGCTGTTACAGTCGCAGGGGTTCTTCGCACTTGCAGGATTGATGATGTCCAACACCGCACCCTTCTATCCCATTGGCACCCCCGGCCAGCCTTGGGGCGATACCGAGCGCACGCTGTGGAAATCGCGCCAGCAGCGCCAGCGCAGCCACCACGACGATGTGGTTTTGGCGGTTGAAAAGCTGGCCGGAGCCTGGAACGTGGAGGAGTACGGCGTTCTGGAATACGACGGTCGTCGCTACCCGCTGCTGGCACTCAAAAGCTGCGACTGGGATGACGCGCTGCCGGTGATGCTGGTCACCGGAGGCGTGCACGGCTACGAGACCAGCGGCGTGCACGGTGCGCTGCAGTTTGCGGCCGATCACGGCCAGGACTACGCCGGTCGGGCCAATCTGGTGGTGGTGCCCTGTGTGAGTCCGTGGGGCTACGAACACTTCCAGCGTTGGAACCCGGCCGCGGTCGACCCCAACCGCTCCTTCTTCCCCGACAGCCCGGCTCCCGAATCAGCCGCGCTGCAGCGCCTGGTGGCGTCGCTTCCGGGCAAGGTGGTGATGCATATCGACCTGCACGAAACCACCGATACCGACGAGTCGGAGTTCCGTCCGGCCCTGGCCGCGCGCGATGGCAACCCATTCGAACCCGGCACTATTCCCGATGGCTTCTATCTGGTGGATGACAGCGCAAATCCGCAGCCGGACTTCCAGCGGGCGGTGATTGCGGCGGTGGAGCAGGTCACCCACATCGCCCCGGCGGATCCGGACGGAACCATCATCGGCTCTCCCATGATGGCGCCCGGGGTCATCAACTACGCGGTCAAGGCCTTGGGCCTGTGCGCCAGCGTGAGCGACGCCGGCTACGTCACCACCACCGAGGTCTATCCCGACAGTGCTTCTGCCACTGCGCAAGAGTGCAATGCCGCCCAGATCGCCGCAGTGCGGGCGGCCATTGACTACGCGCTCGCGCATCCGCTGCAGGGCTGAAATCCACCGGGATCTCAGTCCCATCCCCGCAGAAGCAGACGGCCCCCATCAGGGGGCCGTTGCCGTGAGACAGGATTTACGCGGGCTGGGGAATTCCGCTTTCAGCTCAGCGGGCGTGCTCAAGCTCCTGCAGGAACTGTTCCAGCGTCTCGCGCAGCACCGTATGACTGCCCGCGGACAGGTACCAGCCGGCCGGATCCAGCCGGAACACCCGGCCGGCCTGCCAGGCGGAGCTCGCGGTCACGGCCTCGATCTGTGACAGGTCGGTGGCTTCACCGCCGCCGGTGGCCGGGCCACGATCCAGCACGATCAGCCAGTCGGGGTCGGCCTGCATCGCTTCGGTCAGTGCCTGCGTCTGGACGGCGCGCGCGACTTCCGCCTCCGGGCTTCCGGGCTTGGGTCGCGCGCTGCGGGTGTCTGCCGTGCGCACCCAGGGGGTGTCCAGCGCGGGCAGGGTGGAGGCCAGCCCCAGCACGTCCAGCGGCGTGCCGAAGCGGGCGCCCGGCGCGTGCGGCGATGCGTTGCCGTTCAACGCGAACAGCATCACCGCGTGTTGGCCTTCCGCCCGCGCTGACACCTGATCCCGCAGTTCGCGCAGCTCGGCGGCCAGCGTGGCTGCCTGCGCCTCGCGGTTGTACAGCCGGCCCATCGATTCGATCCCGTCCAGTACATCAGCGAAGAAATTGTCGGTGGATGGCGTGAGGTCCAGGGTCGGTGCGATCTCCGCCAGCGCATCGTACGAAGGCGCCGAACGGTCGCCGACGATGATCAGGTCCGGCGACAGGGCTCGCACCGCCTCCAGGTCGGGTTCAAACAGCGTGCCCACCTTGGCGTAGCGTTCGTCTGCGTACTGCGCCAGGTGTCCGGCGAAGTTGGCATCGGGAACCGCCGTCACCTCCACCCCCAGCGCATGCAGGTTGTCCAGCGCCGCCAGGTCGAACACCACCGTGCGCGCCGGAGCCTCCGCCACCGTGGTCACGCCCTGGGCGTGCCTGATGGCAATCGATTCGGCGTGCAGTGGAGCGGCCACGGCCAGCAGGGCGGCAAGAACGAGGGGGATGGATCGCATGAAAGCTCCGAAGGCGTCGCCGATAGTGGCTGGCGAATGTTATTGAGAAACGTTCGCATCTGCAATGGGCGGCCGGAAATGGAAACGGGCGCCCTGGGGCGCCCGTCCATTTCCGCAGTATCCGCCCGGCAGGGCGCGGATATCTTCAATCAGTAGCGGTAGTGCTCGGCCTTGAACGGCCCTTCCACCGGCACGCCGATGTAATCAGCCTGGTCCTTGCTGAGCGTGGTCAGCTTCACGCCGATCTTCTCCAGGTGCAGGCGCGCGACTTCCTCGTCCAGGTGCTTGGGCAGGATGTAGACCTTGTTCTCGTAGCTGTCGCGGTTCGCCCACAGCTCGATCTGGGCGAGCGTCTGGTTGGCGAATGAGTTCGACATCACGAAGCTCGGATGGCCGGTCGCGCAGCCCAGGTTCACCAGCCGGCCCTCGGCCAGCAGGAAGATGCTGTTGCCGCCGGCGAAGGTGTACTTGTCCACCTGCGGCTTGATGTTGACGTGCGTCAGGCCCTGCATCGCCTGCAGCTTTTCGACCTGGATCTCGTTGTCGAAGTGGCCGATGTTGCACACGATCGCCTGGTCCTTCATCGCCTTCATGTGCTCTACGGTGATGATGTCCTTGTTGCCGGTGGTGGTGACATAGATGTCGGCCCGGCCCAGGGTGTCCTCGATCGTGGTGACTTCAAAGCCCTCCATCGCCGCCTGCAGCGCGCAGATCGGATCGATCTCGGTGACGATGACGCGGGAGCCGTAGGCGCGCAGCGAGGCCGCGCAGCCCTTGCCGACGTCGCCATAGCCGCAGACCACGGCGACCTTGCCGGCCAGCATCACGTCCAGCGCGCGTTTCAGGCCGTCGGCCAGCGACTCGCGGCAGCCGTAGAGGTTGTCGAACTTCGATTTGGTGACCGAATCGTTGACGTTGATTGCCGGCACCAGCAGCTTGCCCTGCTGGGCCAGCTGGTAGAGGCGGTTGACGCCGGTGGTGGTCTCTTCCGACACGCCCTTCCAGTCGCGGACCACGGTGGTCCAGAAGCCCGGGCGTTCGGCCGCCACACGCTTGAGCAGGTTCTTGATCACCTGCTCCTCGTGGCTGGCGGCGGGGCTGTTGACGAAGCTTTCGTCGCCCTGTTCCAGCTCATAGCCCTTGTGGATCAGCAGCGTCACGTCGCCGCCGTCGTCCACCACCATCTCGGGGCCGAGAAAGCCGCCCTTGCCGTCCGGGAAGCTCAGCGCATCCAGGGTGCAGTCCCAGTATTCCTCCAGCGTCTCGCCCTTCCAGGCGAACACCGGGGTGCCACCGGCGGCGATCGCGGCGGCGGCGTGGTCCTGGGTGCTGAAGATGTTGCACGATGCCCAGCGCACGTCGGCGCCGATGTCGTTCAGGGTCTCGATCAGCACCGCGGTCTGGATGGTCATGTGCAGCGAGCCGGTCACGCGCACGCCCTTGAGCGGGGCATCGGGCGCGTGCTTGCGGCGGATCGACATCAGGCCCGGCATCTCGTGCTCGGCAATGTCGATTTCCTTGCGGCCCCAGTCGGCCAGCGAAATATCGGCAACCTTGTAGTCGCCGTCCTGGGAAAATACTCGTTCCGAGCTGGTCTTCACCTGTGCGTTCATGTCTGCTCCGGTTCAATCCCGCCGCCGCAGCGGGGGAGGGTAAAGGCAACCGGGCGCCGTTCACGTTCAGATCCCGCCGAGCCTGGCCGTGCTGTTTCCACGGTCGCAGCGCCCCTCGACGGAGACCGGCCATTATATGTGACCGACAGGACTGAAACCGCACGTCCCCTGACCGCGCCAGCGTAAGAACCCTCGGTGCGGTGCCGCCCCATATCGGGTGCCGATCCAATGTGTAGGAGCGCGCCATGCGCGCGAAGCCGCGTGACAACTGGTACGAGCGGTTCCGCGGGCGGCCCGACGCTCCCCGATCCCATGGCGGGACACGCCGTAAACCCATCCATGGGGGCTTGTCCGCGCCGTCCATGGCGCGGCCAGTCCCGCCATGGGATCGGGGAGCGTCAGACCCTCAGGTTGGCGGCGATTCGGTCTGCACACGGATTCACGCGGCTTCGCGCGCATGGCGCGCTCCTACAACGGTGTCCCGTCGCGGGGCATGACCGAAGCCACGGGGCACGCCGGTCCTGCAACGGCTAGGCTCGGGGTTTGACCTTATCCAGGATGATTGAGCCGATGGCCAAGCCCGCCCTCCGGTATCTTGCTGCACCGCTCGTAGCCGCCAGCCTGCTGCTTGCGCCGCCGATCCTGCTGGCGCAAGCGGGCACCACGCCCGCAGCCGCAAACGCCTCCCAGAGCGGCTACCTGCTGCCGCCGCCGGAGTTGCAGGCCATCGTGGACGCGCCGACCGCGCCGCAGATGATGCTCTCGCCGCGCCGCGACCTCATCGCCTTCGTCGAAACCCCCGCGCTGCCCGGGATCGACGTGGTGGCCCAGCCGGAACTGCGCCTGGCCGGCACCCGGATCAATCCGCGTACCTACTCGCAGAGCCGCTTCTCCTTCGGCACCGACCTGTCGCTGCAGCCGGTCGACGGCGGCGAAGCGCGCCCGGTGCAGGGGCTGCCCCAGCCGCTGGCCCTGGCATCGCTGTCCTGGTCGCCCGACCAGCGCCACATTGCATTCACCCACGTGGACAGCCGCGCCGGTGCGGTCGAGCTGTGGCTGGTGGATGTGCAGGCCCTCAATGCCCGCCGCCTGGTCAGCCAGCCGCTCAACGCGGTCTCCGGCCGCGGTTACGACTGGATGCCGGGCGGCGAGCGCCTGTTGGTGCAGCTGCGTCCCGAGGGGCAGGGCGAGGCGCCGGAAACCGACGGCGTGCCGACCGGTCCGAACATCCAGGAAACCGGCCCGGGCGGCGAAATCACCCAGCTGCGCACCTACCAGGACCTGCTGGCCAACGAGCACGATGCCCGGGTCTTCGCCCACTACCTGCGCAGCCAGCCCGCCATCGTGGCGCTGGATGGAAGCGTTACCCCGCTGGGATCGCCGGATCTTTACACCGGCCTGGCCCCCTCACCGGACGGCCAGTACCTGCTCAGCCAGCGCATCGAGCGCCCGTTCTCCTACCAGGTGCCGTACTGGAGCTTCCCGCGCCGGATCGAAGTGCGCGATGCCGCCACCGGCGCCGTGGTGCATGAAGTCGCCGCCCTGCCGCTGATCGAAGGCCTGCCCTCGGGCCGCGACGCGGTGGCCCAAGGCGTGCGCCGGATCGAGTGGCGCGCCGACGCGCCCGCCACCCTGGTCTGGGCCGAAGCCCAGGACGGCGGCGATCCCGCGGTGGATGCCGAGGTGCGCGACAGCGTCTTCGCCCACGCTGCCCCGTTTGCCGGCGCTCCGGCGAAGCTCGCCGACCTCGGCTATCGCTATCGCGGCGCCACCTGGGGCAACGGTGACCTGGCCCTGATCGACGAATTCTGGTGGCGCGACCGCCAGACCCGCCAGTGGCGCATTGCCCCCGATCACCCGGACCGCGCGCCAGAGCTGCTGTTCGACCGCTCCTCCGAAGACCGCTACGGCGATCCCGGCAGCCCGGTGCTGGTCTCCGACGAAGCCGGCAACGGTCGCCTGCTCACCGGCTCGGACGGCAATAGCCTGTTCCTGATCGGCAACGGCGCCTCGCCCGAAGGCGACCGCCCATTCGTGGACCGTTTCGACCTGGCCACGAAGGACACCACCCGCCTGTTCCACTCGCAGGCCCCGTACCTGGAGCGCCCCGCGACCCTGCTCGATGACTCCGGCACCCGCCTGCTGCTGACCCGGGAATCCCCGGTCGAGCCCACCAACATCTACGTGCTGGATCTGTCCGCCGACGCGGCCGAGCCCGTGGCCCTGACCGACTTCCCGCACCCGACCCCGCAGCTGCGCGACGTCAGCAAGGAACAGATCCGCTACACCCGCGCCGACGGCGTCGAGCTCACCGCCACCCTGTACCTGCCCGCCGGCTACGACACGCAGCGCGACGGCCCCCTGCCGACCCTGATGTGGGCCTACCCGCGCGAGTTCCGCTCCGCCGACGCCGCCAGCCAGGTGATCGGCTCCCCGCACGCCTTCAACCGCATCAGCTACTGGGGCCCGCTGGGCTTCCTGGCCCGCGGCTACGCCGTGCTCGACGGGCCGGCCATGCCGATCGTGGGCGAGGGCGACACCGAGCCCAATGACACCTACCTGAAGCAGCTGGTGGCCAGTGCCCAGGCAGCGGTGGATGAAGTGGTCCGCCGCGGCGTAGCCGACCCCGACCGCATCGCCATTGGCGGCCATTCCTACGGCGCCTTCATGACCGCCAACCTGCTGGCTCACAGCGACCTGTTCCGCGCCGGCATCGCCCGCAGCGGCGCCTACAACCGCACCCTCACGCCGTTTGGCTTCCAGGCCGAAGAGCGCAACTACTGGGACGCCAAGGACACCTACCTGACCATGTCGCCGTTCCACCACGCCGACCTGATCAACGAGCCGATGCTGATCATCCACGGCGAGGACGACAACAACTCCGGCACTTTCCCCATGCAGAGCGAGCGCATGTTTGCCGCGATCAAAGGCATGGGCGGGCAGTCCAGGCTGGTGATGCTGCCCAACGAATCGCACGGCTACCGCGCCCGCGAATCGATCCTGCACATGCTCTACGAAACCGACGCGTGGCTGGAAGAGCACGTGAAGCAGGCGCCTGCCACCGCCTTCTGAGCACGGCAGATGAGTCCCGCCGGCCGGTCCGAACCGCGCTGGCGGGAGCGCCACACCTTGCAAGAGGGCACCACGTTGTAGGAGCGCGCCACGCGCGCGAAGCCGCGTGAACCGTGTTCCGCCGCAGGGTTTCGGTACCAACACGAGTTCCGGAGCCACGCCCCGACGCCAGGCGTCACGCGGCTTCGCGCGCGCGGCGCGCTCCTACAGTGGAGGCGCCTCGACAGCTGATGAGCCACCGCCCCCCGCGCAGCCCGCACCAGCCCCACCGCAAGGCCCCACCGCAAGCCGAGCCCCGCCGTGGCCGGGAGGCCTTCGCAGCGAAGTAAAGGAGGAGGCATCCGCCGCAGGCGGAGGCCGGGGGACATGAGCAGCGAAGGCCTCCCGGCCACGGCGGGGCCCCTCAGGTCACAGCGACACCAAGAACCGCTTTCCCCGACAAACGTCGAATCCGGGAAAAGTCGAAGACAGGCACTTGTCCCGATCCGTAACCAGGCTCACAAAAGTGAGCATCCCGTGAATTACCAACGAAAAATTAACGGAAATTTCCTGCTCTGTTAGCGGCACGTTAACTTGCCGGTCCCGCCCGCCCGTTAGGATGCCTCGTCGTCGTCCGTTCCCTGCAAGGTCCGGGCGGCGCCCGTTTCAGGAAGTGTCCTTACCGGTGGCGTCATCGGAAAGCGTTGCCACGGCCTCACGCAGAGCCTGCTCGGCGAGAGGTGAAAGCGAACGCATGGCAGCCCGGGGCCGGGGAGCCCGGGGAACCGGCCGCGTGGTCTTGACCACGAACTCCGTGACATCCAGCCCGATGGATCGGGCCGCCGCAAGGATCTCCGGGCCGGCCAGGCGCAGCCTGGCATGCCAGATGGGCGATTCGACGAGATAAACGAGCCTCTTGCCATCCACGTTGCCCAGCCGCGCACGCGCGGCCAGCGTTGGGGGCAGAAGGGAATGCAATCTGCGGTCCATTGTTTCGAGCCACATGGCCCGGCGGACCGGATCGCCGGCACCGTCGGCCAGCAGCGCATCAAGCGCAGCTTTGGCAGGGCGGCTGGGGCGTCTGGGATGGGATCGGAAACGAGACATTTGAAAGCATGACTTTACACAGCATTTGCAGCCAGGCGCGCCAGCGCATCAAAAACGGACTGTTGCACGGCTCACGACGACTTCGCGTGATGGCCCTGCGCCGGCCCGGAGCGGCGGCCAGTCTGGTGGTGGCGGTAGGCATCGTCTGCGGCGCCGGCATCAGCAGCGCCGAGACCTCGCGTCTCCAGGCCCAACTGCAGCAGCAGGAAAAATCTGTCGAAGACACCCGCCGCAAGGCCCAGCGCGAAGTCAACGCCATGGCCGCGCGGGTGGCAGAACTCCAAGCCCAGGCCAACCGCCTCAACGCCCTGGGCGAGCGCCTGGCCCGGGCCGGCAAGCTGGTCGACGGCGAATTCGATTTCAATGAGCCGGTCGCCCTGGGCGGCGTCGGTCCGGTAGAAGACATGCCGGTCAGCGGCCTGATCGAGGAGCTGACCCACGTGGAAGACCAGCTCCGCGCCTCGGGCTCGCAGCTCTCCGTGCTGGAGGCGCTGCTGTTCGATCGCCAGCTTGAGCGCTCGGCCATCCCCTCGCGCTCCCCGGTGGTCAGCAGCTATGTCACCTCCGGCTACGGCCGTCGCGCCGACCCCTTCAGCGGTGGTCGCGCCTTCCATCGCGGCATTGATTTCCGCGCCCGCCATGGCGACCCGGTCATGGCCGTGGCCGATGGCGTGATCAGCTACGCCGGCTGGCGCAGCGGCTACGGCAACGTGGTGGAAGTGGACCACGGCAACGGCTACGTCACCCGCTACGCCCACAACACCAGCAACAGCGTGCGCGTCGGCGATCTGGTGCGCTCGGGCGAGGAAGTGGCCAAGGCCGGCTCCACCGGCCGCTCCACCGGCACCCACGTGCACTTTGAAGTGTGGGAAGACGGCCGCGTGCTCAATCCGCGCGAGTTCCTGGCCGAGGCCGCCAGCCGGGGCTGACCGCAGGTCGGGGCCACGTCCCCGACGCCCCGCCCCGACGCCCCGCGAAAACTTGAAACGCGCCCGGGCCATCCCCACGGTACAATCCGAAGTTGCCGTGAAAAGGGCGCCTCGCGCCCTTTTTCATTTCCAGCGCCCGGGCTGCGGTCCGGAGCCCCTGCAAACGGATTCCAACCACACATGCTCAATCGCCTGCTCACCAGCGTCTTCGGCAGCCGCAACGAACGCCAGCTCAAACAGCTTCAGAAGCTTGTCGACAAGATCAACGCCCTTGAAGAGCAGATGAAGGCGCTCCCAGACGCCGAGCTGCAGGCCAAGACCCCTGAGTTCCAGCAGCGCATCGCCAACGGCGAAACGCTCGACCAGGTCCTGCCTGAAGCCTTTGCCGTGTGTCGCGAAGCCAGCGTGCGCGTGCTGGGCATGCGCCACTACGACGTGCAGCTGATCGGCGGCATGGTGCTGCACATGGGCCGGATCGCCGAGATGCGCACCGGTGAGGGCAAGACCCTGGTCGGCACTTTGCCCACGTACCTCAACGCCCTGGAAGGCAAGGGCGTGCACGTGATCACGGTCAACGACTACCTGGCCCGCCGCGACGCCGGCTGGATGGGGCGTCTCTACAGCTGGCTCGGTCTGAGCGTGGGCGTGGTGTATCCGGGCATGGACCACGCCACCAAGGCTGACGCCTACAAGGCCGATATCACCTACGGCACCAACAACGAGTTCGGCTTCGACTACCTGCGCGACAACATGGCGCTGTCCAAGGCCGACCGCCACCAGCGCGGCCTGAACTACGCCATCATCGACGAGGTCGACTCCATCCTCATCGACGAGGCCCGCACCCCGCTGATCATCTCCGGTCCGGCCGAGGAATCGCCGGAGCTGTACATCAAGGTCAACCGCATCATCCCCTCCCTGGTGCCCCAGGAAGAGGAAGACGGCGAGGGCGATTACTACGTCGACGAGAAGCAGAAGCAGATCCATCTGTCCGAGGCCGGCCAGGAAAACGCCGAGCGCTTGCTGCGCGAAGCCGCCATCCTCGACGAAGACGAGGGTCTGTACGACTCGCAGAACATCCACATCGTCCACCATCTCAACGCCGCCGTGCGCGCGCATGCCATCTACCAGCGCGACGTGGACTACATCGTCCGCGACGGCGAAGTGATCATCGTCGACGAGTTCACCGGACGCACCCTCAAGGGCCGGCGCTGGTCGGACGGCCTGCACCAGGCGGTGGAAGCGAAGGAGGGCGTGCCGGTCCAGCGCGACAACCAGACCCTGGCCAGCGTCACCTTCCAGAACCTGTTCCGCATGTACAACAAGCTCTCGGGCATGACCGGCACCGCCGATACCGAGGCGTCCGAGTTCCAGAGCATCTACGGGCTGGAAGTGGTGGTCATCCCCACCAACCGGCCGATGGTCCGCATCGATAATCCCGACGCCGTGTTCCTCAACCGCGCCGGCAAGTTCCGCGCCGTGGCCCGTGATATCCAGGAGTGCAACGCCCGCAACCAGCCCGTGCTGGTGGGCACCACCTCCATCGAGGTCAGCGAACTGCTGTCCGAGGAGCTGAAGAAGGCCGGAATCACCCACGAGGTGCTCAACGCCAAGCAGCATGAGCGCGAAGCCCAGATCGTGGCCAACGCCGGCCAGCCCGGCGCGGTCACCATCGCCACCAACATGGCCGGTCGCGGTACCGACATCGTGCTCGGTGGCTCGCTGGAAGTGGAGCTGGCCGAGCTCGGTGAAGAAGCCACCGAAGAGCAGAAGGCCCAGCTGCGCGCCGACTGGGAGCAGCGCCACCAGCAGGTCAAGGAGGCCGGTGGCCTGCACATCATCGGTACCGAGCGCCATGAGTCGCGCCGCATCGACAACCAGCTGCGCGGCCGCTCCGGCCGCCAGGGTGACCCGGGTTCAAGCCGCTTCTACCTGTCGCTGGAAGACAGCCTGATGCGCATCTTCGCCGCCGACTGGGTGCAGAAGGTGATGGAACGCATGGGCCTGAAGGAAGACGACATCATCGAAAGCCCGCTGGTGACCAAGCAGATCGCCAACGCGCAGCGCAAAGTGGAAGCCCACAACTTCGACATCCGCAAGAACCTGCTGGATTTCGACGACGTCAACAACGACCAGCGCAAGGTCATCTACGGCCAGCGCGACGAGCTGCTTGAAGCCGACAGCGTGGAGGACAACATCCTGGCCATCCGCCAGGACGCGGTGATGGCCCTGGTCACCCGCCACGTGCCGCCGCAGTCCATCGACGAGCAGTGGGACCTGCCGGGCCTGGAAGCGGCGCTGGCCGAAGAGTTCAGCCTCACCCTGGACCTGCAGGGCATGGTGCAGAGCGAACAGGAGCTGGACGCCGAAGGCATTGCCGACCACGTCTCCGAACAGGTGGACAAGCTGTTTGCCGACAAGGAAGCCGCCGTGGGCACCGAGACCATGCGCATGCTGGAAAAGCACATCATGCTCAACGTGGTCGACCAGAACTGGAAGGAACACCTGGCGCGCATGGACTACCTGCGCCAGGGCATCCATCTGCGCGGCTATGCCCAGAAGCAGCCCAAGCAGGAGTACAAGCGCGAAGCCTTCGAGCTGTTCTCCGACATGCTCGACAAGGTCAAGCTGGAAGTGGTGACCCTGCTCGCGCGCGTGCGCATCCGCAGCGAAGAGGAGATCGCCGCGATGGAAGCCGAGGAGCGCCGCCAGATCGAAGCGCGCCTGCGCCAGGCCGACTTCCAGCACGCCGACTCCGGCGGCTACGGCACCGACGAGGAGGCCGCGCAGGTGGATGGGCGTGGCGAGCGCCCGCAGTTGCAGCAGCAGCCCATCGTGCGCGAGGGCGACAAGGTCGGCCGCAACGACCCATGCCCCTGCGGCAGTGGCAAGAAGTACAAACACTGCCACGGCCAGCTCACCTGATCGAACCCCCGTAGGAGCGCGCCATGCGCGCGAAACCGCGTGAACCCCGGTACCCGCCAAACTCCAGGCCCCACCCGCGTCGCCCCACGAAATGGTTCCGACCGTAGGAGCGCGCCATGCGCGCGAAGCCGCGTGACCATTGGCCACGCGGTGCGGCTTCGGGCGGGACGTCGTTACCGACGCCCCGCCGCACACTCGGATACCCGCGGCTTCGCGCGCATGGCGCGCTCCTACAGCGATGGCTGACCGGCCCCCCGTCCACGTCGTCGCCGCCGCCATCACCGATCCGCGCGGCCGCGTTCTCCTGAGTCGCCGCACCGTCGGCCGCGACCTGGCCGGCCTGTGGGAATTCCCCGGAGGCAAGGTCGAGCCTGGAGAAACCCCCGAACAGGCCCTGGTGCGCGAGCTGCAGGAAGAGCTCGGCATCCACGTCCAGCCGGGCGCCCACCTCATCACCGTCCCTCAGGCCTACCCCAACAAGCGCCTGCGCCTGGATGTGCGCCTGGTCAGCGCCTGGAAGGGCGTGCCGCGCGGCCAGGAAGGCCAGGCCCTGGCTTGGGTGCCGCTGCACAAGCTGGCCAGCTACGCCATGCCCCCCGCCGACATCCCCGTGGTCGCCGCGCTCACCGCGCCCGACTGCTACCTCGTCACCCCGGCCCCGGGCCAGAGCGACGGCCGGCCGCAAGGCAGCCTGGCGGACACCGCAGCGCAGCCCGGCGCTGACGCGGCGCAGGATGCGCAGTGGCTGCAAGACATCCAGCGCGCCCTGGCCTCCGGCATCCGCCGCCTGCACCTTCGCCTGCCGGATGCAGGGCACTCATCGCATGCCTTTTGCGCCGTTCGACGCGAATCCCTCCTTCGGCAAGCCCTTGCCCTGGCCCACGCCGCCGGCGCTCAGGCCTTCCTCAGCGGCGATATCGAACTTGCCCGCGCTACCGGTGCCGGCGTGCACCTGCGCTCCAGCCAGCTCGCCCAACTCCAACAGCGCCCGCTGCCCACATCGCTCCCGCTCGCCGCTTCCTGCCACGATGAAGCCGAACTGCAGCACGCCCAGCGGCTCGGCTGCGACTTCGCCCTGCTCGGCCCGGTCATGCCCACCCCCAGCCATCCCGGCGCCCCCGGCCTCGGCTGGACCCGCTTTGCCGCCCTGCGCGAAACCGTCTCCCTGCCCATCTACGCCATTGGCGGCCTCACACCGGCCCACATCCCCCAAGCCCGCCAGCACGGCGCCCAGGGCATCGCCGCCATCCGCGCCCTCTGGCCCTCCGCAAATTAGTTCCCGGTAGGAGCGCGCCATGCGCGCGAAGCCGCGTGACATTAGGTCGTCGCGCCGGGGCGTCGGTTCCCAGCGCGGTGGACGAAGCCCCGGGCCAGCGCCACGATTTACGCGGCTTCGCGCGCGTGGCGCGCTCCTACAGAAGAGCTGGCCTGCGATAGCGGCGGTCCAGCGCAGCCACGTGCTGCTCCAGCACTTCCAGCGGGCATGCGGGAGCAGCCCGAAAGCGCGCGTCTCAGGCCGCCCGCGGGCGCACGGTTCGTTCGATTTCAGACAGGTTGGGCAGGGTCTTCAGGTCGTAAGCATTCTGCAGTGCCAGCCAGGATGCTGCGTCGCCACCGAAGTGCCGCGCCAGGCGGGCAGCGGTGTCGGCTGTGATTCCGCGGCGACCGTTCACGATCTCGTGGATACGCGTTGCCGGTACGCCAAGCGAGATCGATAACGCATTGGCGCTCAGGCTCAACGGCTGCATGAAATCCTCGCGCAGGATTTCGCCGGGATGGATTGGACGCATGGCATTGGTGGGACGGGACATGATGAACCTCATTCAGTGATAGTCGACGATCTCGACCTCAGCAGGACCGCCGTCAGTCCAGACGAAACACACCCGCCACTGGTCATTGATGCGGATGCTGTGCTGACCGGACCGGTCTCCCCGCAGGGCTTCCAGCCGGTTGCCGGGCGGGCTACGCAGGAAGTCGAGCGTCTGCGCGGAGTCCAGTAGTTGCAGCTTGCGTTCTGCTGCTGCCCGAATGGCCCGGAACGGACGAGGATTTCCGCCTTCGAACAGCGCCCTGCTATGGCGGCAGCGGAATGACTGGATCACGGAGATGAGGGTATTACGTGAGTCGTATTACGTCAAACGTACAAGCTGGTGGCTTTGGGGCGTAGGAGCGCGCCATGCGCGCGAAGCCGCGTGACATTGATCGTCGCGCCGGGGCGTCGGTTCCCAACGCGGTGGACGAAGCCCTGGGCCAGCGCCAGGATTCACGCGGCTTCGCGCGCATGGCGCGCTCCTACAGAAGGGCCAGGGTGCGGTAGCGGTTGTCCAGCGCAGCCACGTGCTGCTCCAGCGCTTCCAGCGGGCCATCGTTGATGATGATGTCGTCGGCGATCGCCAGCCGCTCGGCCCGTGTTGCCTGCACTTCGATCATCCGGTCGGCCAGCGCCCGGTCGATGCCGTCGCGGGCCAGCAGCCGCTCCAGCTGTACCTGGCGGGGAACGTCCACCACCAGGATCCGCTGCAGCCACGGATACGCATCGCGGCCCGCCTCGGCCAGCAGCGGGATCGCCGCGATCGCATAGGGCCCCTGAGCCGCCTCGCATTCCTGGCGCACCAGCTGGCGCACCAGCGGATGCACGATGGCCTCCAGCCTCAGCCGCTGGGCATCATCGTTGAACACCCGCCGCCGCATGGCCATCCGGTCCAGCGCGCCGTCGGGCGCCAGTACCTCGGCGCCGAACGCATCCACCACCGCGGCCAGCCCCTCGCTGCCCACCGCCACCGCCGCGCGTGCGGCCACGTCGGCATCCGCCACCGTGATGCCCAGCGCCTCGAACCGCAGCGCCACCGCACTCTTGCCGGACGCCACCCCGCCGGTCAGGCCAATGATGTAATCACTCATGCGGGCTTTGTACCTGCCATGGATCGCCAGTGGAAGCCGGCTACCCCAATCCCGCATACCGCATATAGGCGCCAATCAGCTGATCGCCCCACATGAACACGATCCACCCCGCAATGGCCAGATAAGGCCCGAACGGAATGGGCGTAGCCCGATCCCGCCCCTTCGCCGCCAGCCACACCGAGCCAATGATCGCCCCCGACAGCGCCGAAAGCAGCACGATCGGCAAAATCCCCGTCAGCCCGCACCACGCCCCCAGTGCCGCCAGCAGCTTGAAGTCCCCGTGGCCCATGCCTTCCTTGCCGGTGATCTGCTTGAACAGCCACCACACCGACCACAGGCTCACATAGCCCACGATCGCCCCCAGCAGCGCAGGCTTGGCCGGCATATACAGATTGTCGGCGGCTGCAATCAGCCCCAGCCACATCAAGGGCAGGGTGAGCTGATCGGGCAGCAGCTGGGTGCGCAGATCAATCCCCGACAGCGCCACCAGGAACGAGGTGAACACGATCGCCCCGAAGCCCTGCCAGCCGAACCCGAAGTTCCACACGCACGCCACGAACAGCAGCGAGGTAATCAGCTCCACCAGCGGGTACTGCACCGAGATCGGCGTGCGGCAACTGCGACACTTGCCACGCAGCGCCAGCCAGCTCAGCACCGGAATGTTCTCGTACCAAGACAGCTGGTGCCCGCAGCTGGGGCAGTGCGAGCGCTCCACCACGATCCCCGGAGGCGGCGGATCGTACATCTCCGGCTGCTCCAGCACCTCGCGCGCCTCGCGCTTCCACTCCCACTCCATGCGCCTGGGCAGGCGCAGGATCACCACGTTGAGGAAGCTGCCCACCAGCAGTCCCAGCCCGGCCGCCAGCGGGTAGCCGAGCGCGGGGTTTGTGTCGAGGTACGCCATGGGTATCCGGTATCAGGTGAAAGGGATCAGCCGGGCCGGAAGCGCATCACGTCCAGGACGTTCCCCGATGCACGCCGGCCAGCCTTCAGGATGGTGACACATGTGCAACCTCAAATCGACGCGGATCCCCGCCGCGTCACTCGTCACGCGGCTTGTCACCCAGGCTGCGCCAGCCCATCACGCGCACGCCGCTACGCGCGTACGCATCATTCCCACCGTGGATCAGCCACGGCATCAGAGCCTCTTCGCCCGCGAAGCGCCCGGCCTTCTGGCCTGCACGGATATAGTCGGACGTGACCGTGGCGCCGGACTTGATCTCCACCGGCTGCAGCCGCCCATCCACCTCGAAGACCAGGTCGGCCTCCACGCCATTGTTGTCCCGCCAGAAATACAGGTCCGGCGGCAGCCCGGCATTGAGGCGGGATTTCACGAACTCGCCCACCACCAGGGTCTCGAACACGGCCCCACGCAGCGGATGCAGGGCCAGCGTCTCGGCATCGCGGATCCCCAGCAGCCAGCAGGCCAGGCCGGTATCGACGAAATACAGCTTGGGCGACTTGACCAGGCGCTTGCCGAAGTTGCGATGGTAGGGCGGCAGCAGGAAGACCAGGTCGCTCGCCTCCAGCACCGACAGCCAGGCGCGCGCGGTGTGGTTGGAGATGCCCGTCTCGCCTGCGAGCGCGCTGACGTTGAGTAGCTGTCCGGTGCGCGCGGCACACAGGCGCAGGAAGCGCTGGAAGGTGGAAAGGTCCTGCACGTTCAGCACCTGCCGCACATCGCGCTCGACATAGGTGGCCACGTAGGAGGCAAACCAGTCGGCAGGCAGCAGCGGCTGTGTATGCAGGGCGGGGTACATGCCCTGCAGCAACAGCCCATCCAGGCCCAGGGCGTCGTCCCGCGCCGCGGGCAGCTCCTGCAGCGACAGCGGGAGCAGGCGGGTCATACCCACCCGTCCGGCGAGCGACTGGGTGACGCCGGACAGCAGGCCGAACTGTTGCGAACCCGTCAGCACGAAGCGCCCTGGCGTCCGGTCCGCATCCACCATGCCCTGCAGGTATGAGAACAGGTCCGGCCAGCGCTGCGCCTCGTCGAAGATGGCGCCCTGCTCGAACCTGGCCAGGAATCCGCGCGGGTCCTCGTGGGCAAAGGCACGCTCCTGCGGATCTTCCAGGCTGACGTAAGCCTTGTCGGGGAACAGCTCGCGCGACAGCGTGGTCTTGCCGGACTGGCGAGGCCCGGTCACGGCGACCACGGGAAAGCCCTGCGCCAAGCGCAGCAGGGTAGGAGTCAGAGCGCGTGGAAGGAACATGGCGCTATCTATACATATTGGAAACTACAAAGTCTATATGTATGAGAGCTCCACCGGCCGACTGCCTTCTTGGACGCGCGAAGGTGCCCTCCATGTGAACCGACTGATGTACTGAATAAAAGACACCAGTTGATTATCTGTCCATAATGTCCTAAGTTCGCGACATGTCGAGCCCGCTGCTCCCCATCCGTTCCCTGCATGACCTAGGTCAGACGGTTCGTCACCTGCGCCAGCGCGAAGGACAGCGGGCGGTGTGGGTGGCGCGGCAATCCGGCCGTAGCCGCGATCTGTTGCATCGCCTGGAGTCCGGCGGCGATATCACTGCCAGCGCGCTGCTGGACATCCTTCAGGCCATGGGCTGCGTGCTGCGCATCGAAAAGGCCGGCCTGCCCACAATGGACGAAATGCGCCAGCGCTTCGGCGATGGCGGCGAGCCACAGGACTGATCCCATGGCCGCCGATTCCATTCCCGAACAGATCCGCCTGCTGGAGCTCGATGTTGCCGGCGAGCTGTCCGGCCAGCTGTTGCGGCAATCAGGCTATGAATACCGCTACCTGAACCCCGTTGAAGACCAGCCCTCCGTCGGCTTGCTGATGCCGCCCACCCGGCTCACCTGGCGCGATGGCGACCTGTTTCCGGTGATGGACCAGAATCTGCCCGAAGGCGACCTGTTCAACCGCCTGCGGCAGCAGTTTCCCAAGCAGGCCATGACCGCCATGCGCCTGCTGGCCATGATTGGCCACAACGGAATCGGCCGCCTGGGCTACCGCCTACCCGGCCACACCGTGCCCGCGCCGCCACGCGTCCTGGCCCGCGAAGAATTGCTCGGCCTGCGTTACAGCGCAGCCATCTTCGACGAACTCGTGGCTGCCTACCTGTCCACCGGAATCGGCATAGCCGGCATGCAGCCCAAGATCATGGTGCCGGACCGGGCGAGCATCCCCATTCCCACCCTGATCGTGAAGACCGCAAGCGACAGCTATCCGGGCCTGGCCGCCAACGAGTACCTGTGCATGACCGCCGCCGCCCGCGCCGGCATCCAGACCGCCCGCGTGGACCTGAGCCACGACGGCCGGATGCTGATCGTGGACCGCTTCGACATTGCCGAGGACGGCACGCGCCTGGGTTTTGAGGACGTCGCCTCGCTCATGGGCCTGCGTGTGCGCGACACCTTGTCCGAGCGCAAATACCACGGCAGCTATGAAAGCGTGGCCGGCCTGCTGGCCATGATCACCAGGGGGAAAGCCGAGCTGCGTCGCTTCTTCGAGCAGTTGGCGTTTTCCGTCATGGTCGGCAATGGCGATGCACATTTGAAGAACTTCGGTGTGCTCTACCAGGGGCGCGCGGACGACATCCGGCTGGCGCCGATGTTCGACGTGGTCAGCACCCGCATCTACCGCTACCAGCGTTCGCCCGGCGGCCCCGAGCTGGAAGACAACACCCTGGCCCTGCGCCTGTGGGCGGGGACGAAACAGCGGTCAAAAAGCTACCCGTTGCAGGAAGATCTGGCCCGCTTCGGCCGCGACGTATGCGGCGTGGGCAAGCCCGCCCACGTGTTCCAGCGCATCGCCGACAGCCTGCATGCCACCCTGGCATCGGCCCAGGCCGACGAACGCATTCCGCACGACCTGGTCGAACGCCTGCGACCGGTGTGGGAAGCGGGGATGGTGTTCGCCGCGTCGTCCCGACAGCGGGGATCCGGTTCATCCTGACCTGGTAGGAGCGCGTCTTACGCGCGAAGCCGCGTGACATGTGGCCGCGCGGCGCGGCTTCGGGGACCGCGCTGCACCCGATGCCCCGACCCACCGCCGCGATTCACGCGGCTTCGCGCGTAAGACGCGCTCCTACAACAGCGGGGGCCGCTCCACCGCGCCGGGAGGCCGCCGCGGGGCCATAAAGAAAAATGCCCCGGAGGTCCGGGGCATTCCGTGTGGTGCGCGCGGCTGCGGTTTGCCTAGACCACAGAGGCCAGCTTGAAGATCGGCAGGTACATGCCGATCACCATGCCGCCCACCACAATGCCGATGAAAATCATGATCAGCGGCTCAATCAGGCTGCTCAGCGCGTCCACCGCGTTGTTCACCTCTTCCTCGTAGAAGTCCGCCACCTTGTACAGCATGGTGTCCAGCGCACCGGCCTCTTCGCCGATGGCGGTCATCTGCACCACCATGTGCGGAAACAGGTTCACCTGCTTCATGGCCATGTTCATCTGGTAGCCCACGGCCACATCTTCGCGGATGCGGTGGGTGGCTTGCTCATACACGCGGTTGCCGGTGGCGCCGGCAACCGATTCCAGCGCCTCCACCAGCGGCACGCCGGCCTGGAAGGTCGTGGCCAGAGTGCGAGCGAAGCGGGCAATGGCTGCGTTGTGCAGCACCTGACCGATGATCGGAATTTTCAGCATCAGCCGGTCCATTGAGTGCTGCAGGGCGGGTGAACGCTTGTAAGCAAATATGAAGCCGAATACGGCTATCACTACGATGCCCAGAATCATCCACCAGTAGCTGACCATGAACTTGCTGGCCGCTACGATCATCTGGGTGAAGGCGGGCAAGTCTGCTCCGAATCCCTGGAATACGGCTTCGAACTGCGGCACCACGAAAATCAGCAGGATCGCACTGACAATAATCGCTACCGCGACCACCGTGATTGGATAGAACAGGGCCTTCTTGATCTTGCCCTTTAGCGTTTCAATGTTTTCCTTATAGGAGGCGACGCTGTCCAGCACCGTTTCCAGCACGCCTGCGGCCTCGCCTACCTTCACCAGATTGCGGGTGAGCTCATCGAACTGTACCGGGTACTTGCCCAGCGCCTCGTTGAATGGACTGCCGCCCTCGATATCGAGGCGGATGGCGTTCACCATCTCCATCATCTTCGGGTTCTTGTGCCCGTTGCCGATGATCTCCAACGACTGCACGATGGGCACGCCGGACTTGATCATGGTGGCAATCTGCCGCATGAATACGGCGATTTCCTTGGGGGTGATGGTCTTGCCGGTGCTGCCGAACAGCGGCTTGGGCTTGGCCTTGACCACCGTAGGCATGATGCCCTGGCGGCGGAGCTCGGCGCGCAGCAGGTTGGCGTTCTTGGCCTGCTGCTCGCCCTTCATCTTCTGGCCGCGCTTGTCGGTGCCTTGCCAGACAAAGGTGTCCAGGGTCACGCCTTGGCGCGCTGTCCCGGCGGATCGTGCGGACTTCCTGGCGGCGGTACGGCTCATGGACATTGTTGTGACTCCCCTGGCCCGGCCTCCCCAGCCGGTCGATTCCAGCATGGTAGCGGGTCGCGGGCACTTGTGTAATTCGGCAGTGTGACGCCGAGCCGGGTTTGGCCCGCCCTCCGTCCCAGAACGCCACCTGCATCATCCAGTGGGCACCGCAACGGTCGAACTAGTCGGTCGTCACCCGGTCGATTTCCGCCAAGCTGGTGACTCCTTGCTTCACCTTCATCAATCCGGACTGGCGCAGGTCTCGCACCCCAGCCTTCTGTGCCGCCTCGGCAATCTGCAACGCATTGCCCCCCTGCAGCACAATCTCCTGGATCTCCTCGCTCATCGGCATCACCTGGTAGATGCCGGAGCGGCCCTTGTAGCCGCTGGTGCACTCGTCACAGCCCACCGCATCGTAGATCTTCAGGCCTTCGTGGATTTCATCGCTGGTAAAGCCTTCGGCAAGCAGCGCCGCTTCGGGCAATTCCAGCGGCTTTTTGCATCGGTTGCACAGTCGCCGGGCCAGGCGCTGGGCAATCACCAACGTCACGGAACTGGTGATGTTGTACGGCGCCACCCCCATGTTCATCATGCGGGCAATGGTCTGGGGGGCGTCGTTGGTATGCAGGGTGCTGAGAACCATGTGGCCGGTCTGCGCGGCCTTGATGGCGATCTCCGCAGTTTCCAAGTCACGGATCTCACCCACCATGATCACATCAGGGTCCTGGCGCAGGAAGCTGCGCAACGCGGCGGCAAAGGTCATGCCGCGCTTCACGTTCATCTGTACCTGGTTGATCCCCGATACCCGGATTTCCACCGGATCTTCCACCGTGGAGATGTTGCGCTCATCGTTGTTGAGGATGTTCAGCGCGGTGTACAGGCTCACCGTTTTACCCGAGCCGGTAGGGCCGGTTGCCAGCACCATGCCGTAGGGCTTCTGGATCGCCTCCATAAACAGATTTTTCTGGTCTTCCTCGTAGCCCAGCTTGTCGATTCCAAGCTTGGCCGCGCTGCCATCCAGGATGCGCAGCACCACTTTCTCGCCGAACAGGGTGGGCAGGGTACTGACCCGGAAGTCGATCTGTTTGGTCTTGCTGAGATTGAGCTTGATGCGGCCGTCCTGAGGGACCCGCTTCTCGGCAATATCCAGCTGGGCCATAACCTTCAACCGGGCGGTGATGCGCTGGTTCAACTTCACCGGCATCTTGGCAGCCTGCTTCAGGATGCCATCGATACGTAGGCGCACCCGGTAGTCGGTCTCGTAGGGCTCAAAGTGGATGTCGGATGCGCCCTTCTTGATCGCATCCACCAGCACCTTGTTGACGAACTTGACGACTGGGGTGTCGTCACCTTTGACGTCACTGCCACTGTCACTTCCCGCTTCATCGCCGCCGACATCCAGGTTCTCCAGCCCTTCCGCATCCTCTAGCGCGTCGCCGAAGCTGTCGGTGGCTTCCAGCCATAATTCCAGCGTCCGTCGCAGGGCGTCTTCATCGACCAGGATCGGCTCCACCACCAGGTTGGCATTGAACTTGATCTCGTCCAATGCTGGACTGTTGGTTGGATCGCTGGTGCCGACGAACAGCTTGCCGCCCCGCTTGAACAGCGGCAGCACGTTGTGCTTACGCAGCAACTCTTCACTAACGAGTTTGATTGCGCCTTGGCCAACGTCCATGACCGACGGGTCAAAGAGAGGCATCCCAAACTCGATGCAGTTGGCCGCAGCTAGTTGGGCAGCGGTCACCGCCTTCTTCTCGCGTAGCCACAGGGCTACGGGCTTACGTTCGATGGTTGCCTTGTCTAATGCTTCGCGGGCGCTGCTTTCATCAAGAGCGCCGTCCAGGACTAGGCGGCGGGCGATGCCGGTGATGCCGACTAGATTCGCTGCGAGGGTCGCGGTCATAGGTCTGTTCTTCTTATCGCGCTATTGCTAACTATATCGAAATAGTTGCGAAACTCACGGACGGGCACTTTTCTCCGATATTCCTCATCGTCCGCTGGGAGCTTGAGCTCTAGGCTGGAGCGAACGGCGTGTTTCTAGGTACATATGGTGAATTGTCGCACTCGCTAAAAGAAAGGAGCCCCGCCGTAGCGGGGCTCCATGTCTCAGCTGTCGCCGTAGTGATTACGGATTCGGAGGTGTGGGTGTGGCGGCGCCAATGGTGCAACCGGCTGGTACATGCTTGGGATCCAGGTCGCTTGCCACGGTGCAAGGCCACTGCCCATTGGTGTCACGAGTCAAGGTAACGGTCTTGTCGTCCACGTTGGGGTTGCCGTTCAGCGTGCAAACGATGGTTTGGCCAGAAGGGGCATTCCACGCGCCAGTTGCCGTGATCGCGCAACGCGGGGTGGTAGCTGCCAAGCCCAAATTCGTTACATCAGTGGGGTCGTCGATGCGATTGCCAGCCTGAATGCCCTCTTCATAGGCCGTCACGCCAGCACGGATGTCGGCCAAACCGGCAGTGACCTGCGAACGCGCCACGTAGTTCTGATAAGCCGGCAGCGCAATCGCCGCCAGGATGGCAATGATCGCCACAACGATCATCAGTTCGATCAGGGTAAAACCCTTCTGTATCGACTTTTTCATTTGTGTATCCCCTAGGAGTTATTGAAAGTCACGTGCCGCATGGTCGGCTGACGCCGGGTCCGTTGGGCAGCCGTGCGATACCGCACGTGCAATGAAGAGTACGCATGATGCGTGCCAAGGTGGACTTTGTGGGGGACGTCAAGTGGCTTGGGCGGGGCCTGTCACAGTTGTGGCGCTGGTTGATTCAGCGAGGCCGGCCTTTAGCGTCATCTTCTGACGCGAAGTGACAATTCTTGGATCTGGGGTAAACCCTATGACCGGATAATTGTGACGGATGTCACGCGTTGGTCGCAAGTCTCGCCCTTTGCGTGGGCCTTCCTCAGGATTTGCGTGGGCGTTTGGTCATTCGCTCCAATCTGGTGCCACTGGCCCGGTCATGCCAGGTCAGCCGATCACGATCGAACCATGCCTACGGTCACCAGCCGGATCCGCCACGGACGCATGCCCAGGGTCTGCCCGCCGCGGCGCCAGCTCCAGGTGGCGTAGATGATCTGGGTGAAGCGCAGAAAAAGGTACTGAGACAGTTGTTGAAAGCCGAGATGGATGCGAGGACGTGATGAAGCGTGATGTGTTTTCCGAATTGATTGAAGGTTTCGATGCCCTTGCAGCGGAACGCGAGGGCAAGATCACGCTGCGCTCCCACAAGGTGCAGCTGGAAGAACTTCGGGAAGTGACTGCGGACGAGCTGATCCGGATTCGCGAGCAGTTGAAGATGTCGCGTCCGGTGTTCGCGATGTACCTGCGTACCAATCCCCGCACCCTCGAGAACTGGGAGCAGGGTCGGGCGAAGCCGAATGCGCAGGCCACGACGCTGATTCGGCTGGTGCAGAAGTACCCGGAAACGGTGGAGCACCTGGCGGCGCTGACCTGATCATCGGGTGGAGAGCAGGCGCGCGGTCGATGGGGGCCGGTGGCATGGCCCGCTCCCGCAGGAGCGGGAGGGGTCCGATGTCGCCCCCACTTGCATTCGTCGGGAGGGCGGCTATCCCATGGAAGGACGAGACAGCGATGACCGCGCATGAGTCGAACCATCAGGATGAGCTTTGCTATCACCTGCCGGAAGAGAGCCAGCTGACCTGGCCAGGTCTACCCTGCCGGTGCTGGGACAGGCGATCTTCGATGGCGCGGCATCAGCTTTTCCCACGATGGGGAGGGGAGTTTTCCGACAGACGCTGCGGCAGCGTTCTGCGATTCTGGCTACCTCGCCCATTGGACAAGGAGGTCCAATGCCAGCCCGGGAAGCGCACGACGGTGCCTACAAGCTGCTGTTCTCGCATCCGCTGATGGTGCGGGAACTGCTGGAAGGATTCGTCCAGGAAGACTGGGTGCGGCGGCTTGATTTCGCCACCCTTGAGCGGGTCAACGGCCATTACGTCGCCGATCGCCTCCAGCAGCGCAGTGATGATGTCGTGTGGCGGGTGCGCATGGCCGATGATGGCGGGTGGCTCTACCTCTACCTGCTGTTTGAATTCCAGAGTCGCAGTGATCGCTGGATGGCCCTGCGGCTGATGAATTATGTCGGTTTGCTGTGGCAGGACCTGGTGCGTTCGAAGCAGTTGACCGCAGACAAGCGGCTGCCGCCGGTGTTTCCGCTGGTGATCTATAACGGCCGGCCGCGCTGGAATGCGCCGAAGCTGCTGCAGCCACTGTTGGCGGCGCCGGCCGGCGGCACACTGTCCCGTTACCAGCCGCGGTTCCGCTACTTTCTGTTCGATGAGGGTCAGGTGGCGCCGGAGCAGGCCGAGCGGGCGGACAACGCGGTCAGCCGCCTGCTGGCGCTGGAGGCCAGTCGGGATCTGGAAACGCTGCAGTACGAAATCGCGCGGCTGCGGCTGCAGCTGGCAACGCCTGAACACGACAGCCTCCGGCGTGCGTTCACGGTGTGGATTCACCGGGTGGCCCTGCGGCGTATGATTCCCGGACAGGAAGTCCCCCGCACCGAGACCCTTGAGGAGACCGAAACCATGCTTGCAGAACGCGTGACCGAGTGGACCCGGGAGTGGAAGCGGGAGGGGTTGGAGCAGGGCTTGGAGCAGGGCTTGGAGCAGGGCCGGAAGCAGGGGCGGGAGCAAGGTCGCCTGGAAGGCGAGCGGGCAACCGTACAGCGCTTGCTGACGCGACGCTTCGGGCCGCTTCCGGAGGCCGCGCTGGCGCGCCTGGCGGCCGCGGACGCCGAGACCCTGGGCCTATGGGCCGAGCGGCTGCTGGATGCGCCGAGCCTGGAAGAGGTGTTTCAGGCGGTTCGGTGAGCGCGGGCCAAGGAGGCGGTCGGCGGAGATGGCACGCCTGGCGGCCACGGCCCCGTGTGTCCCGCCGGATCAGCGCTTGGCTTCGCGGATCAGCCGGGTGCCGCTGGCGCGGTCGTGCCAAGTCAGCCGATCACGATCAAACCATGCCCAGAAAAAGCCGGCGCCGGCTAGCAGTAGCGATGCAGTGCCCACCAGATAGCGCCGCCACAAAGCCCCCCAGCTGGGCGTGGCACCATCCGCGGCTACCAGCCGGATCCGCCACGGACGCATGCCCAGGGTCTGGCCGCCGCGGCGCCAGCTCCAGGTGGCGTAGATGCCGGCCACTGCCCAGCAGGTGATCCACAGCAGCCACTGGGTGAGGCTGAAGGGCTCGATGTTGTGGCGCACGTCGCCGTGGATGGCGGCATCCACCAGCATGAACGGCACGGCAGTGAGGAACCACAGCGCCAGCGCCGGCCACAGGTCGTAGAACAGGGCGAGCAGGCGCCAGGGAATGTGGGCGCGTGGCGGGGAGGGCTCTGCGGGTGGTGTCTCTTCCATCGGACAAGGATACAAGTGGTGCTGGTTGGCAAGACACCAAGGCTGATGTCCTTGCCGTTTGGTCGGCGTATCAGCGCAGGGCGCGAATGGCGGCTTCGGGTTCTTTCTCGATGACCCGCAAAAGCGCTTTGGCGGGGCCGGTTGGTTCGCGTCGGCCTTGCTCCCAGTTCCGAAGGGTGCCCACCTCAACCGCGATCAGGCGTGCGAACTTGACCTGGGAGAGATTGGTTGCGGCGCGGATGCGTTTTACGTCGGTTGCATCAACGTGGAATTCACGGCTGGGCGCACGCTCGCCGCGGACGATTTCGTCCATCTCGGTCATGCTTTCGACCAACTCGGAAAACAGCTTTTTGTCCATGGCTACCACCTTTCGTTAAGGACGCGCAGTACGCGCTTTTCGTCTTCGCTCAGGTCGTCCTTGACGTTCTTCGGATAGATCAACAGCAAGCGGATCTGGTGTGCCGCGGCAACGTGGAAATAGATCACCCTTGCGCCGCCACGCTTTCCTTTGCCCTTGGCTGCAATCCGCAGCTTGCGCAGCCCGCCCGTGTCCGGAATGACATCACCCGCGTTCGGATGCGCGGCCAGATGCTGCTGGAACTGCAGGTATTCATCTTCATTGAGCAGCGCTTCGACTTGCCGTGTAAATACGGAGGTCTCGATGAAGATCATAAAGGCAAAAGTACGCCATTGGCGTAGGTGCGTCAATGGCGTATGTGGATGATTGTCTGGTGGAACACTGCGTACGTATGCCCGGCCGATCAGCGTTTGGCTTTGCGGATCAGCCGGGTGCCGCTGGCCCGGTCATGCCAGGTCAGTCGGTCCGATCGAACCAGGCCCAGAAGGTGGTGAGGAGCCACAGCGCCAGCATCGGGCGCAGGATCGTAGAACAGGGCGAGCTGCCCGAAAGACCTTCTGCGGGTGGGGTATCGTTTTCGCATGACCAGTCGTAGCCCCGCCGACCGCCGCCAGAAGGCGATGCAATTGCCGCCCCTCGCGGACGGGGACGCGCGCGCGATCGATACGTTTCTTGATGCCATCTGGGCCGAGCGCGGGCTGGCGAAGCAGACGCTGGACAGCTACCGCCGTGATCTGGCCATGCTGGCGCGCTGGAATGACGGGCGCGGTGGGGGGCTGGTCGGGGCGGACCGGGAGGTGCTGCACGGTTACCTGGCCTGGCGCACGCGGGAAGGCTATTCGGCGCGCAGCAATGCGCGCTTGCTGTCGGTGCTGCGGGCGTTCTACGGCCATCTGCTGCAGCGCGGGGCGCGCGGTGATGACCCCACCGCTTTGATCGAGGCGCCGAAGCTGGGCCGGCTGCTGCCCAGGGCGCTGACCGAAAGCCAGGTGGATGCACTGCTGGCGGCGCCGGATGTGGATGCGCCGGCCGGGCTGCGCGACAAGGCCATGCTGGAGCTGATGTACGCCTGCGGGCTGCGGGTGAGCGAACTGGTGGGCCTGCCGGCCAACGGGGTGAACCTGCGCCAGGGCGTGCTGCGGGTAGCGGGCAAGGGCGGCAAGGAGCGGCTGGTGCCGCTGGGCGAGGAGGCGCAGCACTGGCTGGAGCGTTACCTGGAAGAGGCACGCCCGCTGCTGGCTGGCGGGCGGGTGCCGGCCGGAGCGGGCGCCGGGACGCCGCTGTTCCTCGGGCCGCGGCGGGGGCCGCTGAGCCGGCAGGCGTTCTGGCTGGCGGTGAAGAAGTATGCGGCGCTGGCCGGTATTGATCCGCAGGGGGTGAGCCCGCACGGGCTGCGCCACAGTTTCGCCACCCACCTGCTCAACCATGGCGCGGACCTGCGCGCGCTGCAGATGCTGCTGGGCCACAGCTCGCTCTCCACCACGCAGATCTACACCCTGGTGGCGCGGGAAAAGCTGAAGCAGCTGCACGCCCACCACCACCCACGCGCGTAGGTCGGCCCTGCGCCACGCTCAGCCGCGGGTGGGGGTCGGCGTGGAATAATGTCGCTTCCGTCCGCTCCGAGGTTCCCGCCTGTATGAAGCCTTATCTGTTTGTCCTGCTCTGCGCGTTCAGCCTGTCAGCCTGTGCGCAGGCGCCGGATCCGGAGGCGGATGGCGCGGATGCGATTCCTGTAACGCCCGCACTGGACCCGCCCCGGGTGGAGGCCGAGCCGGGCACGCCCAAGGCGCGCGCGCTGGAGGCGATCGCCCAGGTCAACCCGCAGATACAGGTGGACAGCGTGGAACCGGCCCCGATCGAGGGCTACCAGGAAGTAGTGGTCGGCGGCCAGGTGGTGTACGTGAGCAACGACGGGCGCTACCTGATCCAGGGCAGCCTGTATGACGTTGAGGCGCGTCGCGACCTCAGCCAGGACGGCCTGGCCAAGGTGCGAAAGGAGCTGATGAAGCTGTCGCCGGTGGAAGAGCGGATCGTGTTTGCGCCGGAGAACCCGCGCTACACGGTGGCGGTGTTCACCGACGTGGAGTGCGGCTACTGCCGCCGCCTGCACCAGGAGATCGAGGAGTACAACCGGCTCGGGATCGAGGTGCAGTACCTGGCCTTCCCGCGCATGGGGCTGGAAAGCGAGGACTACGGGAAAATGGTGTCGGTGTGGTGCGCGGATGACCCGAAGCAGGCCATGACCGATGCCAAGAACGGCAAGCGCGTGGCCTCGGCCAGCTGCGACAACCCGGTGGCCGAGCAGTGGGAGCTGGGCCAGCGCGTGGGCCTGCAGGGCACGCCGCTGATCGTGACCGAAGACGGCATGCAGATGCCGGGGTACATGCCGCCAGCCGCGCTGCGTGATGCGTTGGATCAGATGGCGGCAGGTAATCCCTGATTCCGGGGCGGCACCTTTTTGGGGGTGACGCCTTTGGGGGGCGCCTTAATGGGGTGACGCCTTTTTTGTAGGAGCGCGTCATACGCGCGAAGCCGCGTGAATCAGGGTGGCGGAGCGCGGCGCCGGACCCTTCGCCGTTACCGAAGCCCCGCCGCAGGGCCAGAATTCACGCGGCTTCGCGCGTATGACGCGCTCCTACAGGTCTCGGCGGCGCGAGTAGTGTCGGGCGGGGGCGTCGTTTGGCGGGTAGGTGTCCGGTACAATGGCGGGCCGCCTTTTCCGTGTGTTGGACATGATCGTCCTCGAGGGCCTTCCCGCCCTGTCGCCGTTCCGGCTTGAGCGCCTGCAGGCGCGTCTGAAACTGTTCCCTTCGGCTCCCCGCGTGGTGGGGGCCTGGCACGTGTACTGGATCCAGCCGCAAGTCGGCGCCGAGCCCGATGTGGGCGCCCTGGCGCGGATCCTGCAGGCTGGCACCGGGGCCGAGCCGCTGGCCGGGGGCGCGGTATCGCGCTTCGTCGCGCCGCGGCTGGGCACCATCTCGCCGTGGGCCAGCAAGACCAGTGAGCTGTTGGCTCACGCCGGGGTTGAGGTGAAGCGGGTGGAGCGCGGCACGCGCCTGGATATCGCCGGCTGGCCCGCGAATGCGGCCGAGGCCGCCGCGCTGGAGCGGCTGCTGCACGATCCGATGACCCAGTCGCTGTTGGAAGCCCACGACGAGGCCGATGCGCTGTTCCGCACGCCGGGCCGCGGCGAGCTGGAGCGCATTGCGCTGGCGGACCTGGAAGAGGCCAACGCCCGCCTGGGCCTGGCCCTGGCGGAAGACGAGATTGAATACCTGCGCGACCGCTTCGGCGCGCTGGGCCGGGATCCGTCCGACATTGAGCTGATGATGTTCGCCCAGGCGAACTCCGAGCACTGCCGGCACAAGATCTTCAACGCCAGCTGGACGCTGGACGGCGAGGACCAGTCGCATTCGCTGTTCCGCATGATCCGCAACACCCACGCGGTCACGCCCGAGCACACCCTGACCGCCTACAGCGACAACGCGGCGGTGGTGGAGGGCTTTGAGGCGCGCCGGTTCCGCCCGGATCCGGTCAGCGCCGAATACCGTGCCGAGCCGCTCACCGACAGCGCGTTCTGCATCAAGGTGGAAACCCACAACCATCCCACCGCCATCTCGCCCTATGCGGGCGCGGCGACCGGCGTGGGCGGGGAGATCCGCGACGAAGGCGCCACCGGGCGCGGCGGGCGGCCCAAGGCGGGGCTGGCGGGGTATTCGGTCTCGCACCTGCGCATTCCGACCCTGCCGCAGCCGTGGGAGCAGCCGCGCGCGCTGAACCCGCGCATGGCGCCGGCGCTTGAAATCATGCTGGACGGGCCGCTGGGCGCGGCGGCGTTCGGCAACGAGTTCGGCCGCCCGAACCTGGTGGGCTATTTCCGCAGCTTCGAGCTGCCGGTGGATGCGCAGTTCGCCTGGGCTTACGACAAGCCGATCATGCTGGCTGGTGGGCTGGGCGCGGTGGACCGGATCCAGGTGGAGAAGAAGCGCCTGTCGCCGGGCGATCTGGTGATCGTGCTGGGCGGGCCGGCGATGCTGATTGGCCTGGGCGGCGGCGCTGCCAGCTCGGTGGCCGGCGGCACCAGCGACGAGTCGGTCGATTTCGCCAGCGTGCAGCGCGACAACCCGGAAATGGAGCGCCGCTGCCAGGAAGTGATCGACCGCTGCGTGGCGCTGGGCGAGGACAGCCCCATCCTCACGATCCACGACGTGGGCGCGGGGGGGCTCTCCAACGCGATCCCCGAGCTGCTGCACGACTCGGACGTGGGTGGGGTGATCGACCTGGGCAAGGTGCCCAGCGATGATCCGTCGCTGTCGCCGATGCAGCTGTGGTGCAACGAATCCCAGGAGCGCTACGTGATCGGGATCGCGCCGGCGCGGCTGGAGGAATTCACCGCGCTGTGCGAGCGCGAGCGCTGCCCGTTCGCGGTGGTCGGTACGGCCACGGCCGAGGAGCACCTGTTGGTCGGTTACGGGGTCACGGCGAATGGCGATGGGGGCTCGGATGGCCCGCGCGCCGATGCTGCGCAGGCAGGCCGTCCGCACCCGATCGACCTGCCGATGGACGTGCTGTTCGGCAAGGCGCCCAAGGTGCACCGCGACGAGTCGCGCCCGGCGCCTTCGCGCTTCCCGGCGCTCAACACCAAGGTCATTGATCTGCACGAGGCCGGGCTGCGCGTGCTGGCGCACCCGACCGTGGCTTCCAAGAGTTTCCTGATCACCATTGGCGATCGCACCGTAGGCGGGCTGACCGCGCGCGACCAGATGGTGGGGCCGTGGCAGCTGCCGGTGGCGGACTGCGCGATCACCCTGTCCGATTACGAGGGCAATGCCGGCGAAGCGATGGCCCTGGGCGAACGCACGCCGCTGGCGCTGATCGATCCCGAGGCCGCGGCGCGCATGGCCGTGGGCGAGGCGATCACCAACCTGTGCGCGGCGCCGCTGGAGAGCCTGGAGCGGATCAAGCTCTCGGCCAACTGGATGGCGGCCGCCGGCCACGAGGGCGAGGGCCCGCGCCTGTTTGATGCGGTCAAGGCGGTGGGCATGGAGCTGTGCCCGACGCTGGACCTGAGCATCCCGGTGGGCAAGGACTCACTGTCGATGCAGGCGGGCTGGCAGCACGAGGGCGAGGATCATTCCTCGGTCTCGCCGGTATCGCTGGTGGTGACCGCGTTTGCGCCGGTGCGCGATGTATCGGCGCAGCTGACTCCGCTGCTGTCGCCGCGCATGGATACCGAGCTGTGGCTGCTGGGCCTGGGTGGTGGGCGGCAGCGGCTGGGCGGATCGGTGCTGTCGCAGTGCCATGGCGCGTTCGGCGGCGCCTGCCCGGACCTGGACAACCCCGGGCGCCTGCGCGCGCTGTTTGAGCTGGTGCGCGATGCGCGCGAAGCGGGCCTGCTGCTGGCCTACCACGACCGCTCCGACGGCGGCGCATTCGCCACGCTGTGCGAGATGGCGTTTGCCTCGCGTCGCGGCCTGGATATCGACCTGGACGACTGGGGCGACGATCGCAGCGAGGATGTGTTCCGCACGCTGTTCAACGAGGAGCTGGGCGCGGTGGTGCAGATCGCTACCGAGCACCGCGCCGAATTTGCCGACCTGGTGGCTCGCCACGGCCTGGTGGAATGCGCGCAGCGCATCGCCCGGCCCACTTCCGCCGCTTCGGTCCGCGTGCTTGGCGACGACCAGGTGATGGTGGAATGGAGCTGGCAGGAGCTGTTCGACGCGTGGTGGTCGGTAAGCCATGCGCTGCAGCGGCTGCGCGACAACCCCGAATCCGCCGATGCCGAGCGCGCGGGGCGGCGCGATTTTGATGCGCCGGGCCTGCAGCCGGTGCTGACGTTTGATCCTGCCGAGGGCCAGGCGCCGGCGGTGACCGGCGTGGCCAGGCCGAAGGTGGCGATCCTGCGCGAGCAGGGAGTGAACGGCCAGGTCGAAATGGCCGCTGGCTTTGACCGCGCCGGTTTTGCCGCGGTGGACGTACACATGAGCGACCTGCTGGAAGGGCGGGTTGCGCTGGACGACTTCAAGGGCCTGGTGGCCTGCGGCGGCTTCAGCTACGGCGACGTGCTGGGCGCGGGCCGTGGCTGGGCTACCTCGATCCTGGAAAACCCGGCGGTGCGCGAGGCGTTTGAAGCCTACTTCACCCGCCCGGATACGTTCTCGCTGGGCGTGTGCAACGGCTGCCAGATGATGTCGCAACTGCGCGACATCATCCCCGGTGCCGGCAACTGGCCCATGTTCCAGCGCAACCGCAGCGAGCAGTTCGAAGCGCGCCTGGCGATGGTGGAACTGCTGGAATCGCCCTCGGTGCTGCTGTCCGGCATGGCCGGATCGCGGATCCCGGTGGTGGTGTCACACGGTGAGGGCCGGGCGGAATACCTGTCCGAGGCGGACCGTGCGGCGGCCCGGGTGGGCCTGCGCTACGTGGAAGGCGACGGTGCTCCGGCGGTTTCGTATCCAGCTGACCCCAACGGATCCACCGATGCGGTGGCCGGCCTGTGCAGTGAAGACGGCCGCGCCACGATCATGATGCCGCACCCCGAGCGCACCCTGCGTAGCGCCAACTTCAGCTGGCACCCTACCGACTGGCCCGGCCAGTCGCCCTGGATGCGGATCTTCCACAACGCCCGCCGCTGGGTGGGCTGATCCCCGACCGGGGCCGAGGCCCCGGCGTCTGACGTTCCCCTGACACGCATATCACCCTTGCCGCTCGTCCGGCAGGGGTGATTTTCCGTGCACGATGTTTGCCGGGCCGGCGGGAATTTGCGGGAAAACCTCGCCGGCCTCCGTGGAACATTTCGTTAATTCTTTGTGAAGAAGGGTGCCTTGGGGCACCCGTTGACTGATCAATCCGTTGACTCGCCGCGTCGGACCAGGACCGTGTCCTCCGTCACGCTGTGAAACAGTCGCGGAGGATTTATGTCGCACTGCGGCAAAACTTGACGTCCTCCGACAGGGTGCCGTAAGAAATCGGTCAGGGAGTGTTCATCGAGGGGCTTCACTTGGGACCGACGAATGTGGCAGGCGCAGTGCATTGCGCGCGCAGCCTTGGGGTGATGGTGCACATGCCGTCCGTTCCCTAGAAAGACATTACATCGGGTCAGCACCGTCTCAAGGGGCGGTGCGATGGCCCGCTTTTCTTTTCAATCGGCATCAGAACGCAAGGGGTCGCAGTTCATGAATCGCATCTACCGCAAGGTCTGGAACAAGTCGCTGGGTCAACTGGTTGTCGCTTCCGAGCTGGCCACGGGCGACAGCCCCGGCGTCCGCGGGGAAGGCGGTAGCGCCGCCCTGCAGCCCAGGTGGCTCGCCGTGGCGGTGAGCGCCCTGTTGTTCGGCATGTCCGCACCGCTTGCGCTCGCGCAGTCGGTGGAAGTGGGTGGCAACGTGGATTGCACCATCGAAACCCCGAGCGCTGAGATCGCGGCCCAGTGCGCCGTGGCCGGAACGGCCAGCGCCACCGGAATCGACGCGGTGGCCATTGGCGCGAATGCAGACGCCAGGGGGGACTTCGCAACGGCGGTGGGTGGCGACGCGTATGCGTCCGGGTACAACAGCACGGCGCTGGGCAACTACAGCACGGCCTTTGGCATCGACAGTGTGGCGCTGGGTTCCGACAGCTTCGCGAGCGGGGACAACAGCACCGCGGTGGGCGTGGAGAGCGAGGCGACCGGATACGGCAGTACCGCGCTTGGCGGGATGCATAACAATTTACCGGCTGAGGCAACCGGTCTGGCCGCGACCGCACTGGGGGCCGGTTCCGGTGCTACCAATGACCTGGCAACGGCGGCAGGTGCACTGTCCTGGGCCGACGGGGTGGCTTCCACCGCGCTCGGTTACAACGCCTATGCGGCCGCCGACGGCAGCGTTGCGCTGGGCATGGAGTCGTTTGCAGACAGGGCCAACAGCGTCTCGGTAGGCAGCGCCGGATCCGAGCGGCAGATCACCAACGTGGCAGCGGGCACCGAGGCGACCGATGCGGTGAACCTGGACCAGCTGGAAGATGCGACCGCCTACAACCAGTACTTCCGCGCGACCGGTGACGGCGAAGCCTTTGCCCAAGGCGAAGATGCAACCGCGGCTGGTTCGGATGCCATGGCGGATGGCGACTACGCCACGGCCATGGGCTCCGGAGCGAGCGCGTTCGAACAAGGC